>JAEYTQ010000608.1 GCA_023433965.1 Pseudomonadota bacterium
ATTCGGCGCCCGTCAGCTCGGCCATCCGGTCCGGGGTGATGCGCACCGCGCTATGGGTCGAGCCGGCGGCCGGCACCACCACGTCGAACGCCTTCAGCGAGACGTCGCAATAGACCGGCAGCGGCGATTTCAGCCCGAACGGGCAGACGCCGCCGACCTCGTGACCGGTGATGTCGGCGACCTCCTCCAGCCCCAGCATCTTCGGCTTGCCGCCGAACTGCGCCTTGACCTTCTTGTTGTCCATCCGCGAGGTGCCGGCGGCGACGATCAGGATCACACGCTCGCCGACGCGCAGGGACAGCGTCTTGGCGATCATTCCGGGCTCGACGCCATAGGCCTCGGCGGCCAGCGGCACCGTGGCCGAACTGATCGGGGATTCCATGATGGTGATGTTGGGGGCTTTCTCGACGAAGAAGGCACGAACGGATTCCAGGCTCATTCCGGGCAGCTCATTCCAATCTTGCGGGCGGCGATCCTAAGCAATCCCTGGGTCATCCCTGGATGATCCCCGGCAGCTCGGAGAGCGCGCGGACGCGGTGGTCCGGCGCGAAGCCAAGCTCGTCCATCTGGGTGCGGATCGCCTTGAACATGGTGAGCGGTGCCACGAGTTCGGTCTCGACGCAAGCCAGCGCCATGGCCTCCGGCGTCACCCGCTCGATCCAGGCCACCTTCAATCCGAACGATTTCGCCCCGACGGCGTCCCAGGGATTGGAGGACACGAACAGCACTTCGTCAGGCGCGGTGCCCAGCACCTCGCCGATCAGCTCGTAAGCCGCCGGGTTCGGCTTGAAGATCTTCTTCGCGTCCACGCTGATGGTCGCATCGAGCAGACGGTCGAGACCGGAATTGCGCACCAGGGCATTCAGCATATCCGGGCTGCCGTTGGAGAGGATGGCGAGCTTGCGCGGTTTCAGCGCGGTGAGCGCTGCGGCCGTATTTGGATAGAGATCGAGATGCAGATACTTCGCGATGATGCGCTCGAACGCCTCACTCTCGTAGTCGAGCCCGAGCACGCGCAGCGTATAGGCCAGCGAGTCGCGCGTGACCGCCCCAAAATCGCGGTAGCTCCCCATTAGCGAGCGCAGCCAGGTGTATTCGAGCTGCTTGATGCGCCAGACTTGCGTGATGATCCCGCCGTAGCCCGGAAACGCATCCTCGGTGGTCTCGGCGACCGACTGGATGTCGTAGAGCGTTCCATAGGCGTCGAAGACGACGGCGTTGATGCTCATGGGCTGTCCTTCCGGGCCGTTGTGCGCACAAGAACTCGACTTGGGAGAGTGCGCATCATCGCCAGCTTACCAAAGCATGGTGGAGGTCGGCCACCGCAAGAATGATCGGCGACGGGTGCGCACCCTCGCCTCGTAACGCGCTTGCGCCCCCTTCCGTGAACAGAGGCTTTACCCTTTGAGCTGCATAATGAATCATGACAAGCCCGGCACCGGCGTTCCCTTCGGCATCAGTCAAGATTTATGCCGCCTTCACCGGGGTAGCTGCGGCCATTCTGCTGGCGGTCGTCGTGCTGGATTTCCAACTGGCGGCAGCCCAGTCGTTCCCGACCTTTGTCCTGGACCCCGGTGGTTTTCCGGTCGGCCGCGATTTTCTGAACACCTGGATGGGCGGCCGATCGGCCTTTTCTGGCGGTCCTGCCGACTGGTTCGATTTCGACGTCTACATGGCTGCATTGGCGAAGGCGACCGGCATCCCCGGTCTGGCACCCATGTACTGGTCGTATCCGCCGCATCTTCTGTTTCTCATTTGGCCCTTCGGCTTGCTTGGCTTTCTGCCGTCGTACATCGTGTGGTGCATCGCCGGGCTCGCCCTCTACGTCTGGGCGGCAATATCGTGTGGTGTCGAACGAAGATACTGGCTGTTTCTGGCGGTCGCGCCGGCCGTCACGGTTAACATATTCCTGGGCCAGAATGGTTTCTTGACCGCTGCGCTCCTCATCGGCGGTCTGGCCAATCTCGATCGGCGACCGATATTGGCTGGAATCTTGTTCGGCCTTTTGACGATCAAGCCGCAACTCGGACTCCTGCTTCCGATCGTCCTGGTGCTGAGAGGGCACTGGCGGGTCGTCGGCTCCGCCGTGGTGACGACGGCGTTGCTCGTCGCCGCGACCGCAGCATGGTTTGGGCCGGAAATCTGGATGGACTATTGGCGCAAAGTCGGGCCGCAACAGCGCGAACTGCTCGATGTGGCAGGTGTCATGGGTTGGCCGATCGTTGCCTCCGCCCTGATCAACGCCCGCCTTGCGGGCGTACCGGCTGATGTAGCCTGGGTGGTGCAAGGGGTGGCGTCGGCATTTGCCGTTGGTGCGGTGGTTTGGACGTTCTGGCGCAAGCGCGATCCGGTGCTCTCACTGGCGCTCTTCGTGACCGCGACCTTCCTGTTTTCGCCCTGGATCATGAACTACGACATGGTCGTGTTCTCATGGATCGTCGCGCTCCTGCGTCAGCGCGAAGACGAAACCTTGGCCGATCAAGTTCTTTCGCTTGCGCTATGGATGTTGCCCATTCTGATGTTTCCATTCGGCTTCGCGCAAATCCCCATTGCTGGACTGATCCTGCCGTTGTTCGCTGCCCGCCTTCTATGGCGGCTGGCCGATACGTCCAAGCAAGTCTCGCTAGCGACGTCGCCGGCGTCGACTTGAGCGGCGGCATTTCTCCAAAGGCGAGGGACAAGTCCACCACGCTGTCCCAAAGTACCCCCTTCGATTTCCCTGGAAACGATGCTTGGAACGAGCTATCCTGCTCGCATCATCGGCCGAGGCTCTGCCCGTAGGCGTCGATGGCTGAGAGACCCGGTGCGCTCCCGCCTGAATAGCCAGGGAGCGCTTCCATGCTGGTCCGCCGCGGAATTTGTCGTCCGTCGCAAGAGGAAGCGGACGAGTTGAAACGCTTGCGAGAGATCGTCGCGGAAACAAGAGCGATCTTGATGCGATTTCCGCTGCCGGACACGTTCCTCGGACGAAAAACACAAGAGCCATTTCCGCGAGAGGACCAGATCGCGCGCGATCTCGATGTGCTTGATCCACATAGGTAAGCTCCAACGACGGAACGATATGCTCTATTGCGATCTCCTTCGTGACAGGGAGGTCACGCAATGCCTCACCGCAAGTACCGAGCGCTGGCTCGCGAATGCCGTATTCAGGCCGCCATCACGAGCCATGAAAAAACGAGAGAAGAGCTCGAGAAGATGGAGCGCGAATACAAGATCGCTGCTGACTGGTTGGAGCGCCAGCAAACGGATCAGCAAGCGCCTCCAGAAAAATAGAGCAGCGCAAGCTAGACGGTCGGCTGACGCTGCCGGCGCGTCCATGTCGCCCCGCTCGACGAACACCTTTTTGCGGCCTCGCGTTCCAGCAGCTTCTGACCGGACCGGAAGCTGACCCAGGTCGTGTATGAACCATTTGAATCGTGACTCCGACCAAGGGTCGTAAGAGGATTCGCGGAAATAGCGATCCCGGGCGAAAGCTCTGGGCCGAAAATGATGAGCATCTGAGCTATGCAGAAGCGCTCGGCCTTCAATGCAAGGCCATTCGGAGTTGATGGTCGAAAGACGCTCTTCTTGCTGCTTTTCCTTTTTGCGATCCCCGCGGACGATTGCTCCGCGCAGACTCCTCCGCCTCCAGTCGGCGTCCATGCGTTCGAGCGCGTGCCGCCGACGGTGGTCAAGAGATTGGCGACGCGCTTTTCGCTGGGCGCATTCGCCGGCCGCCTCGAGGAGACGCGGCTCGGCGCGGTTCGCGACGCCATGGGCGGAGGGGCCATTCAACACCAGGGCGACGCCGGAGATAGTGTCTATTGGCTGTGTTATAGGCGCGCGCAGCATCGACTATGGGTCGTGTCCGGCGGAGAGATGGGCGGCCCGGACCATCTCGTCACGGAGGTCGTTGCAGAACTCACCGAGAAAGACACCGAGACCTCGACCGATTGTGCCAACATTCCGGAAAAGTTCGCGCCCCTCGTGCTCGACGGCAAGCTGCGTTTAGGTATGTCGCGTGCGGAGGTCGTCAGGGCGCTGGGACCGCCGTCCAAATCGGAAGCTGCTCAGATCGTGTATTCTCACCACGGAAAGCTCGCAGACGGCTTCGACGAGACCGCATGGCTCGTTCTCCGGTTTCGTGAGGAAAAGCTCGTCTCCATGCGCGGCGGCAAGACCACGACGAATTGAAGTTGCTGCTATCCGCTCAGTCGGGCAAGACCTCGAACCAAGCGCAGCGCGAGCTAGACGGCCGGCTGACGTCCCCGCCGCGGCATGCCGCCCGCTCGGCGAACACCCGGCTGACTTCCGCCATCTGGTCCGTGGCCCACGCGCAGAGCGGCACGAGAGCCAACTGTCAAGCGCTTCAGCGTCTTATCAGCGCTTATCAAATCGCGAAGTCTCCCAGGAGTATACAGATCGACCAATGCGGGGTTGTTCTGCCCAAATTCCGGGCAGCTGTGGCGTGCGGGTGACAGCCTTAGCGCGACTCATGGGCTATGTTGCGTCATCATCATTGTTCGAATTCCCGTGCCTTGAATTGGAGAAGATAATGAAGAAGCTCGCCATTGCCGCTGCGGCTCTTGTCCTCGGCACCGCCGGCGCATCAGCGGCCGATCTGGCCGCCCGGCCTTACACGAAGGCCCCCGCGCCTGTGGCTGCTCTATACAATTGGACCGGCTTCTACATCGGTGCGCAGGTCGGTTACGCCTGGGGAGACAACAGCACCCGTGAGTTCACCGA
>JAEYTQ010000634.1 GCA_023433965.1 Pseudomonadota bacterium
CGCTCCGCTCAATCGCGGCCGGGCCGCCGGCCGGTCGGACCCCGACGCCAGGCGCGGTGCGGCCGATGGCAGGGCGGACACGACATCCGGCTTGTCGTCCGCCTTCTCGGCCTGCTTCGTCTCCAGTCGCGCCTCCTGCTTTGCGGCGGGTACAGGCCGCGCCGGCGGCGCCGCCTCGGCGATGGTCACCGGCATGGTCCGCCCGGACTCCGTCACCGTGCCGTCCGGGGCCTTGGCGCGGAGCGTCAGCTCATAGGAACCGGCAGGCAGCTGCGGCGGGGTCATCACGAACTGGCCCGAAGCGTCCGCGACCACGCTATCCAGCGGCTTGCCGTCGCGCAGAAGGTCGACCCTCGCGCCCGGCGCGGCGCGGCCGGCAATCACCGCGGCCTCGCCGCGTTCGTCGATGCGGCCGACGTCGAAACGGGGACCGGCATCCGCCGGCGGCGGCTTGACCGGGGCGAGATCGGGCAGCGCCGTGGCCAGCTTCTGGGCTTCGGCCAGCACGGTCGGCTTCGGCTCGGGGGCCGCTGTCGGGGCGGGCGGCGCGCTGGCGGCAAGCTTCGGCGGTTCCGGCGCGAGCTCCGGCTTGGACTCCAGCGGTTTGGCCTCTTGCGGCTTGGGCTCGGCCTTTGATTCAGCTTTGGGCTCGATCCTGGGTTCCCCCTTGGCCTCGGGCCGCGCGGCGACAACGGTCTTCCCATCCGGCAGCAGGCGGCGCAGCTCGGCCGGGCCGATCACCAGCGCAGTGCCGACCAGCGCGAGCAGACAAAAGGCGATGAAGGCCTTGAATGCGGTGATCATCTGAAAAGGACCTTGGGTGGCAAATCAGCCGAGGCGCCAAGGTGCGCCGATTTGGCTGCCGCAGCAAGCCGGTCGATGGAATGATTCCGTCCCTGCGGTGCCCGGGATGAACCGGGCGGACCACCCGGCTACCGCGCCGGCGATTGCGCTGATACCCGCTACGCAGGAACGTGCGCGGCCCTCATGGCCGTGCCTCCAGGATCATGTTGAAGGGCGAGGCGGCAGCCTTGCCGATCTGCGAGAAGCCGCCTTGCCGCAACACCTGCGCGATCCGCTTCTCGCCAGCCTGCGCCCCGAGTCCCAGACCGACGTCCTGGCTCAGCGACGTCGGGAGACAGATGTGGGTAGAGCCCGCGTAGTAGACCCGCCCGACGGGATTGAGATTGTCGGCGAGGCTGTCGCCCGCCGCCGGCTCCACCAGCATCAGCGTGCCGTCGTCCTTCAGGACAGAACGAATATGGCGCGCAGCACCGACGGGATCGCCCATGTCGTGCAGCGCGTCGAACATCGTCACGAGATCGAAGCCGGATCCTGCGAAATCCTGCGCCTTGGCGACCTCGAACCGCAAATTGCGAGCGCCGGCGATTTCGGTACGGGCGCAGTCGATCGAGGCCTCGTCATAGTCGATGCCGATGAACTCCGAGTTCGGGAAGGCTTCGGCCATCAGCCGTGTCGAATAGCCATGGCCGCAGCCGACATCCGCGACCTTCGCACCACGCTCCAGCTTCTCGACGACACCACCCAGCGCGGGCAGCCATTCGGCGATCAGATGCGCGCGATAGCCGGGCCGGAAGAAGCGGTCGACGCCGCAGGACATGCAATTGCAGTGATCGCTCCAGCGCAGGCCCTTGCCCGTTCGGAACGCGTCCGCCAGCCGCGGCTCGTCGTGGTAGACTGCCGGCAGCAGGCTGAAGCCGCCCACCATCGCGACCGGGCTGTCTTCATCGGCGAAGACCGCCTTCTGCTCCGGCGTCATGCTGAACGTGTCGTTCGTCGCATCGTAACTCACGAAGCCGGAGGCCGCTTGTGAGGACAGCCATTCTCGAACGTAGCGCTCGTGAGTGCCCGTTCGACCGGCGAGTTCGGCCGCAATCATCGGGCGTTCGGCCAGGGCGCGGAATAGTCCCAGCCGGTCGCCGAGAACGACCAGCGCCGCATTGGACGCGGCGCCGAGTTCGTTGACGACGAGGCCAAGCAGCTGCTCGAGCTTCTTCTCATCCAGGTTCATGACGTGCTCCTTCGAAGGCGCGGACAATGCGCCCGGTAAGGTGCGACATACGGTGTCTGGACTCGGCGATGCAGAGGCAGAATAGTCAGCTTCGAGCCAATCGAGCCAAAGGCTGCAGAATGTCACGTGGACGTGTACGCGTGAGTATTCCGGTGTTTGCCGAATGCGATCCGTCGATCATCTACGGCGTGTTCGACACGCTGTGGGGCGCGGGACGTATCTGGGATGGCGTCAAGGGCGGCACGCCGGAGGGCCTGTTCGAGCCGCGGCTCGTGGGCGCCGAGGCCGGCCCGATCACGCTGATCACCGGCGTCAGCATCCTGCCGCAGGACGTCGCCGATCAAATCGTCTCGACCGATATCGTGTTCGTGCCCAATGTGATTGTCACTGCAAAGACCGGCACCGCCGGGCTCGATCGGCGGCTCATCGCATGGATCAGGAAGATGCACGCCGCGGGCGCGCAGATGTACGGATCCTGCGGCGGATCGCTCGTGCTCGCCGAAGCCGGGCTGCTCGACGGGTGCGAAGCGACGACGCACTGGGTCTACGAGCCGGTGTTTCGAAAACACTTCCCGGAGGTCAAGCTCCGCATGGAGCGTGTCCTGGTGCAGAAAGGCCCCGGACACAATCTCGTCTGCGGAGGCGGCGCGTCGTCGTGGCAGGATCTCGCGCTCTTGATCGTCGCGAAATACGGCGGCACGGAAGAGGCGATCCGCATGTCGAAGCTCTTCCTTTACCAGTGGCATCGCGACGGACAATTGCCGTTCGCCTCGATGGTGCAGAACGTGGATCACGGCGACGGCGTGATCACGCGATGCCAGGACTACATCGCGCAGAATTATCAGCGGCAGGACCTCATTGCGGCGCTGGTGCGCCACTCCGGATTGCCGAAGCGCTCATTCGATCGCCGCTTCCGGGCGGCGACGGGCTATTCGCCGCTCGCTTATGTCCAGACGCTGCGCATCGAGGAGGCCAAGCAACTGCTCGAGACGACGGAAGCGGCCATCGAGGACATCTGCCGCGAGGTCGGCTACGAGGACGTGGCGTCCTTTCGTCGCCTGTTTCGAAAGCAGGCCGGCGTGTCGCCGAAGGACTACCGGCGCAAATTCCAGCTTCCCGATTACGTCGCGGAATCCCGGGCCCCGGCCGCCGCCACATCGGTCAGGCCGCGGCGGGCAGCCGGCTGACGGCCTGACCCGCCCGTTACATGCCCGGCAGCATCATCCGAGGCGGAAAGCTCACAGCGACCGCCGGGCCGCCTGCACTTCGACGAATTCGGCGTCGGGGTGGCTGACGATGGTGGCGACCATGATGCCGCTGATGATCAGCGACCAGGTGGCGTTCCAACAGATCCAAAACACGAGCCAGCCTCCGTTTCCATCTCTCGATACCGCACCAGGCCAACGGCACAGCGACGCCGCCGTTCCCGGCGCGAGGCCCAGCCTGACGGCCGGCGAGGCTTTATTCTGGTTTGGTCAGTGGCGGCGTGCGACCGGTTTGGCCGGTGTGGCGCTTTGCCACGACGTCGCCGTCGCGCTCACCCTCGCGCGGACGCGGCTGAGGCTTGGGCTGGCCGGCCTGACCGCCATGCTTACCGCCCATGTCGGGCTCACCTTCAAGATCGTTTTCGTGGGGCATGCCGTTTCAATGCGCAACCGCGGCATTGGTTCGGAGCGACGCCGGCTGCTTCTGAGCAGCATCGCTGGCCGGAGGTCTCGGGGCTCGCGGCGCCGGACCTACGTAATCATCCGTAATTTGCCGGCCTGCCCGTTGGCGTCATATCTTGACCATGGACCGACCGATTGTCTTCAAATGCCCTCAAACCGGCCTGAACGTGCAGCATCTGCTTACCGACGAGCCGGGCGATCGGACGCACGTGTCGGTGTCCTGTCCGGCTTGCACGCGCTTCCATCTGATCGAGCGGGCGTCCGGCAAGCTGCTGGGTGAGCGGCGCGGCTGACGATCAACGCGGGCCCGTGC
>JAEYTQ010000668.1 GCA_023433965.1 Pseudomonadota bacterium
TGCGCGATCACCGAGCAGATCAGCACCAGCGGGACCGCGAGCGAGGGCGGCAGGACGTAGAGCCAGATGCCGAGCGCCATCAGCGCCGTGCCGAACCCGGCGAGGCCCGAGACGAATCCGCCGGCCAGGGCTCCGAACAGCAGCAGGACGTAGGTCGGCGTCTCCAACGGATCATCCTTCGCAGGGCGCGATCCCGAATTGTTGATCGCCATGGACCGCATAGCACGCCTGCTGCCTTGCAGGTCAATCCGCGCCGCACGCAAGCGTGATCTGCGGCGTTCGGGCGTTTGCGGAAGACACGCCTACATCACGGCCGTACTTCAATCCTGATCCGGAGGCCGCCCGACGCGATCGTCCCCTCGGATCGGCCGATCCTGAATGCGATGATGGAGATGACGATGATCCGCACCAAGATGGCCGTTGCAGCCGCGCTGCTGGCAGCCGCGTTGACGCCGACAATGGCCCAGGCGCAATTTTCAGAGCCCGCGGCCTATCAGGCCGCCCATCCCGACCGCGACGTGCTGAACGGCGGCCAGCTCACACCGGCCGGGCGCGCGGCTCTCGGCCAGCAGGCAATGCCGCGCGATGCGTATGCATCGCAAACGTATCCGTCGCCGATGGCACCGCGCTCCTCCCATCGCCGACATCGTCGGTGATCCAATGCATGATCCGGAAAGGGCGACGTGGTTTTCCGGAAAGATCATGCCTCGCATTAGACGATCTGCCTGGTGTCGGCGGGCTTCTGCAGCGCGCCGATCAGGATGCGCAGCGCTTCCGCCAATTCGGATCGGTTTCGTGCTGCGCCCAGCGAGACACGTGCCGCAGGCGGCGGCGATCCGTCGACCGTGAAAGCATCGCCGGCGACGACGGCCAGACCATTCCGCAGCAGATGGGCCGCGAGATCGGGCCGCTCCTCCGGCAGTCGCAGCCATAGATGATGGGCGGCAGGCTTGGCCAGGAACTGAAAACCCTTCAGCGCGCGCTGCGCGAGTTGCTGGCGGCCGACGGCCTCGCTGCGAATGGCGCTGATGATGCGATCGGCGATGCCGCTTTCGATCCAATGCGTCACCAGTGCGACCATCAGCGGCGCCGGCATCTGCACGGTTGCCTGCAAGGCGGCGCGCATGTCGCGCTGCGTGCCATCGTCGGGCGTCACCAGATAGGCGACGCGAAGCGCGGGTGCCATGCATTTCGACAGGGTGGTTGCTAGATATGTCCGCTCCGGAATGAGGTTCGCGATCGGCGAGGCGGAGCGGTCGAGCAGCCCGTAGGCGTCGTCCTCGACCAAGACCGCGTCGGCATCGCGAATGATCTTTGCGATGGCGCTGCGCCGCTCGGCGGAGAGCGTCGCGGTGGTCGGATTGTGCAGCGTCGGAATCAGATAGACGGCTTTCGGCCGGTGCATGCGGCAGGCCTTTGCCAGCGCATCGGGCAGGATGCCGCCGTCGTCCATGGCGACGCCGGCGAGCTTGACGCCGAGCCGGGCCGCGGCGGCCTTGATGCCGGGGAAGGTGAGGGCTTCGGTCAGCACGGTTTCGCCGGGTCGCGCGAGGTGGGCGAGCAGGTTGAACAGGATCGTCTGTGTACCTGGAAAGATCACGAGCCTGTCAGGCTGCGCATGCGGAACGCGTGGGCGCATCCAGCGCGCCGCCACCTCGCGCTCATGCGCACTGCCGCCGGGCGGCTGATAGTTGAGATGCGCCGTCAGGCCCGACTGCGCGCGCACGGCCTCTAGGCCGGCGATGATGCGCTCGTCGAGCTGCGCCTCCAGCGGATGTGGCGGCACATTCATCGAGAGGTCGATCGCGACGGGATGCGGCAGGTCGACCGCGCGGCGTGCGCTGGTCTCCGATACGAACGAGCCCTGTCCGATGCGGGCTTCCAGGATGCCCCGGCGCCGCGCTTCGGTATAAGCGCGCGTCACCGTGGTGAGGTCGAGGCGGAGCGCCTTCGCCAGCGCGCGCTGCGGCGGCAGCTGTTGACCGCGCACCAGCCTGCCGGCGGCGATATCGGCCTCCATGGCCTCCACGATGCGCTGATAGCGCGGCCCGGAGAGCTCCGAGATTGTAGGAGTCCAATCCATGCAATTACGCGCCATTTTCTTGGGTGTATGGATGCAAATCATTATTGTATGGATCGTGGAAAGGGAAGAGGTGCAGTCATGGCGGCGGTTTCTCTGGCAAAGGCGATGTGGCGCGGCTTCAGCGGCAAATGTCCCAATTGCGGGGAAGGGCGCCTGTTCGGCCGGTTCCTCAAGGTGGCTGACGTTTGCGACCATTGCGGCGAGGAGTTGTTTCACCAGCGCGCCGACGATTTTCCGGCCTATCTCGTGATGGTCGCGGTCGGCCATCTCGTGGTGCCGGCGATCCTCGCAGTCGAGACCGCCTATGCACCGCCGGAGTGGCTCCAGCTCGTGGTGTGGTTGCCGGTGACGCTGGTCGCCTCGCTCGCGCTGCTGCAACCAACCAAGGGCGCCATCGTCGCCCTGCAATGGCAGCTCGGCATGCACGGTTTCGAAGCGGGCAAGCTGCGGCGCGAGGCGGCGCTTGCGCCGGTCCTGAAGGCGGATACGCGCGCGGCCTGAGTGGCCGCGCCTTTGCCCCGGAATGACGGCGGTTGATTGGCGCGGCGCCCGGCCCGAAATGGTGAGGGGTCCGATGCGTTGGCACCGAACCCCTCGTCGCACATCAGCCGGCCTGTAAGCCGGGTTCTGTAGGGCACCGCCCGCTTGCGCGCGCGATACGTGACGGCCATTCCTCTGGGACCATGTTTGCACGTGGCCTCGAGCAACCTACCCGGACGGCGGGCCTGACATCGCCCCGCGGCGTTATCGCTTTCGCGAACAGCCCGCTCTGCCGTCCCTATTCGGTTTTGCTCCCGGTGGGGTTTGCCATGCCGGCTCCGTTGCCGGAACCGCGGTGCGCTCTTACCGCACCTTTTCACCCTTACCTCGCCGAAGCCCCGAAGGGCGAAGGCGGGCGGTTCGTTCTCTGTGGCACTTTCCCTGGGGTCGCCCCCGCCGGACGTTATCCGGCACCGCATGTCAAGGGAGCCCGGACTTTCCTCCCCGGCGGCCTTTCGGCACCTGCCGGAGCGGCCGTCCGGCCGACTGACGGATTACGCATGGGGCATTTGTGACGGTGTCGTCAAGCCAAGAGCGCAAGGCACGTTTCGCCCCTGCAAGAGCGTCCCGTCATGGCGGCGTCTGTGGCGGTCGCCGTCATTTCGATGCGAGCGCCGTCCCCTCTTGCGGCAGGCTCGACAGCAGGGCCTGCAATGTCGACAGCGTCGAGTGATCCGCGACGCCATCGAGACGTGCCGGACGGAAATGGCGCTGGAAGGCGGTGACGACCTCCATCGTCGCGGCGTCGTATTTGCCGTTCAGGGGCACGCCATAGCCGTATCTTGCGAGCGCCTGCTGCATGCTCAGCACCGCGTCGCTGATGGTGCCCAGCATCAGAGTCTCGCTGCGGATGATCGGCGCGGGGGTCACCCAATGACCGACGCCGGAATTGGCGAGCGAATGCCACGGAAACTTCTCGCCGGGATCCTTCTTGCGGGCGGGCGCGACGTCGGAATGGCCGAGCACCCGGTGCGCCGGGACCTTGCGGCGGAGCATGATGCCGCGGCACAGCGCGATCACGGCCGCGATCTGGCGCAGCGGATACTCCGGATAGCCCCAGTCATGGCCGCGATTGATGATCTCGATGCCGATCGAGCAGGAGTTGATGTCGTCCTCGCCGGCCCAGGAGGAGACGCCCGCGTGCCAGGCCCGCTTGGCCTCGGGCACGCATTGCACGATGCGGCCGTCCTCCAGCACGACGTAATGCGCCGACACTTCGGTGCCAGCGGTGCAGAGGCGCGCCAGCGCACCCTCGACATCGGGCATGCCGGTGTAATGCAGCACGATCATGTCCGGCTGCCGCCCCTTGTTGCGCTCGCCGTAATTGGGCGAGGGGATGATGTCCGAGACGATCGAGGAGTCGGGCTCGAAGGTCCGCAGGTTCGCCACGGTCTTGGGAACCGGGAGGACACGGTGACGCTTCGAATCGGATCCAGACGGCGTGGACGAACCGGAGGGCATGAGCAGCTCGAGGGATGGAGAGTGGGGCAAGCCCTTCCCTTTACTATTCCTTTACCCCACCACCGTGCGCAATCGCGCGGCGCGGTTAACGGATTCATTTTGGTGATGTGTGTGGACGACGCATCACCTCGCCGTCACCTTTTCGACTTGTCGCAAGCCTCGCAACTCTTTCTTAACGCTAAGGGCCGTTACTGAGGGATGAAGAGCCGACCTGCGTCCGGAGGCGGCCAAAGCGTATTTTGGCTCGAAATCCCATGGCTGCCCGACAAATTCCACTGGGAACACTGGGTCTGTGGCCCGGGACGACCGGGCTCGGTAACCATGCTGGACAGGGGCTTTGTCGTGGAACCGCCGCGACGCGCAATGATTCGAGGCGATATGGGCTTGTTCGATCCCGATCTCAGTTGGTCAGGCTCGGCGGTTGTCCGGCGACGCCGATGAGCTCGGCTCCACACATCCCCGTTCTCGGCCCCGAGGCCATCGCGCTTCTCGCCCCCCGCGAAGGCGGCGTCTATGTCGATGCCACGTTCGGTGCCGGCGGGTATAGCCGCGCGATCCTGGAGGTAACGGGAACTCGTCTCATTGCCATCGATCGCGACCACAGTGCGATTGCCGGCGGTGCCGAGCTTGTCGAACGCTCCGCGGGCCGGCTGACGCTGGTCGAGGACCGCTTTTCCAACCTTGCCGAGGTCTGCGCCGCGCAAGGCATCGAGGCGATCGACGGCGTCGTGATGGATGTCGGCGTGTCCTCGATGCAGCTCGACCAGGCCGGCCGCGGCTTCTCGTTCCGCCTCGACGGGCCGCTCGACATGCGGATGGCGCAATCGGGTCCGACCGCCGCTGACGTCGTCGCACGCGCCTCCGAAGGCGATCTCGCCGACATCATCTATCTCTTCGGCGAGGAGCGGCATTCGCGCCGCATCGCCCGCGCCATCGTCGCGGACCGGCAGGAGACGCCGTTCACGACCACGCGCGCGCTCGCCGATCTCGTCGGCAGGGTGGTGCGATCGAAGCCCGGGGAGATTCACCCGGCGACGCGGACGTTCCAGGCGCTGCGCATCTTCGTCAACGAAGAGCTGGAAGAGCTGCAGGCGGCGCTCGCTGCGGCCGAGCGCGTGCTCAAGCCCGGCGGCCGTCTGGTCGTGGTCTCGTTCCATTCGCTGGAGGACCGCATCGTCAAGAATTTCCTCGGCGAGCGTTCGAAGACCGGAGGCGGCTCACGGCATCTGCCGGAGGTCGCGCAGGTTCCACCGAGCTTCCAGCTGCTGACGCGGCGGCCGGTCGTCGCCGGTGAGGACGAAGTCGCGCGCAATCCGCGTGCGCGTTCCGCAAAGCTGCGCGCCGCCGAGCGCACCTCTGCGCCGCCGCACGAGGCCGACGAGGCATCGTCCTGGCCAAGGCTCGCCGACGTGGTGAGGGGCGGCTAGCGCATGCGCATCATCCACCTCCTCGTCATCGGCGCGCTGATCTTCGCGGCGGCCCATGTCTACCGGATCAAGATGGATTCCACGGCGCGCACCGAGAAGGTGCTGCGGCTGCGCGCAGAGATTCGCGAGGAGCGCGACGCGATCGCGGCGCTGCGGGCGGAATGGGCCAAGCTCGATGCGCCGCATCGGCTGCAAGGCCTGTCGGATCGGCATCTGCACCTCAAGCCGGTCAACGGCACGCAATATGATTCGCTGAAGAACCTGCCGGAGCGTCCGCCGCGAATGTTCAGGCCGGGCGAGCCGGATCCGATCGGGGCCATGCTGAAGACCATCGAAGCCGCGAGCGACCCTGATACGGTGACGGGCTCCGTGCCTCAGCCCGAGGACAAGCAATGAGCCCGGCAACGCCTGCAAAACCAGCCGAGAAGTCGACAGAGAAGTCGACCGAGCCTTGGCGGCGGCGGCTGATCCGCAGCCTACTCTACGGGCGCAATGTCGATCGCGTCGCGAAGGCGCGGGCGCGCGTCGGTCTTGCAATGCTCGCCTTCGCCTCGGTCTACGCTCTCATCGGCGGCCGCCTCGTGATGTTCGCGATCGGCGCCGACTCTCACGGTGCCCGCCGCGCCGCGGCGCAGGAGATTGTCGCGACCGCGCGGCCCGACATCGTTGACCGCAACGGCGCGATCCTCGCGACCGACGTCAAGGCGTCGAGCCTGTTCGGAGAGCCGCGCCGCATCATCGACAAGGACGAGGCGATCGAGCTGCTCACCGCGACCATTCCCGACCTCGACGAGGCCGAGGTGCGCGAGCGCCTGAAGACGCGCAAGGGGTTCGTCTGGCTCAAGCGCGAGGTCACGCCGGCGCAGCAGCAGGCCATCCACAAGCTCGGCATTCCCGGCATCGGCTTCCTGCGCGAGAACAAGCGCGTCTATCCGACCGGCAACGAGGTCGCCCACCTCATCGGTCTCGTCAATATCGACAACCAGGGCATCGCCGGCCTCGAGAAGTGGCTCGACAATCAAGGGCTCGCCGATCTCCATCGCGCGGGCTTTGCCACCGACCGGCTGCAGAAGCCGGTCGAGCTTTCGGTCGATCTGCGCGTCGAGCACGCGCTGCGCGACGAACTACTCAAGGCCAAGGACAAGTTCCGCGCCAAAGCCGCCTCCGGCCTCGTTTCCAACGTCAAGACCGGCGAAATCGTGGCGATGGTGTCGCTGCCCGATTTCGACCCGAACAATCCGAAGGAAGCGCACGACCCCGACCGCATCAACCGCCTGACCACCGGCGTCTACGAGATGGGCTCGACGTTCAAGGCGTTCACGCTGGCGATGGGACTCGATTCCGGCAAGATCAATCTGAACTCGATGTGGGACGCACGGGGCAACCTGCACTACGGCAAGTTCACCATTCACGACAGCCATCCGCTCGGGCGCTTCATCAACACCAAGGAAGTGTTCACCTACTCCTCCAACATCGGCGCGGCGCGCATTGCGCTCAACCAGGGCGTCGAGGCGCACAAGGCCTTTCTCGCCAAGCTTGGCCAGACGACGCGGCTGCGCACCGAATTGCCGGAGAGCGCAGCGCCGCTGCTGCCGCGGCGCTGGAGCGAGTTGAACACGGTCACCGCTGCGTTCGGCCAGGGCCTGTCGGTTGCGCCGCTGCAGGCGGTGATGGGCATCAACGCCCTGGTGAACGGCGGCTATCTGATCCCGCCGACGTTCATGAAGCGCAGCGAATCCGAAGCTGCGGCGCTGGCCAAGCGCGTGGTCAAGCAGGACACCAGCGA
>JAEYTQ010000673.1 GCA_023433965.1 Pseudomonadota bacterium
CCAATCTCTACGACAAGCAGAAGCGCATCCTGACGGAGTACTTCGAGGAGGACTGGTCGAAGATCGAGCCGGTCAGCGTCGAGCCGGGCCACCAGGCGGAATGGGTCTGGCTGCTGAAGGGTTTCGAACGCATCACGGGCTGCCCGACCGGTCAGCGGCGTGCCGAACTGCTGTCGACCGCGCTGCGCTATCGCGACGAGGCCACGGGCTGCCTGATCGACGAAGGGGACGACGTCGGCAACATCCGTCGCAGCACGCGCCGGCTGTGGCCGCAGACCGAGATCGCGAAGGCGTGGATCGCGCAAGCCGAGTCCGGCGAGGCGGGTGCGGCGGACGAGGCGCGCGCGGCGCTGGTGCGGCTGGAACGGCATTATCTCAGCCATCCCGTGAAGGGCGGCTGGTACGACCAGTTCGATCGCGACGGCAAATCGCTGATCGACACCATTCCTGCGTCGTCGTTCTATCATGTTCTCTGCGCAGTCACGGAAGCGGAACAGGTGCTGGGCTAGGCTTCTTGTGGGTCACAGCCAGCGCTTGCGCCGCTTGAAGCTCTTCAGGTTCTTGAAGCTCTTGCGCTGGTCGCCGGCGCCACCGAGGTAGAATTCCTTGACATCCTCGTTGTCGCGCAATGCGTCGGCGGTGCCGTCCAGCACGACCTTACCCTGCTCCATGATGTAGCCGTGGCTTGCCACGGAGAGCGCAGCGCGTGCATTCTGCTCGACCAGCAGGATGGTGACGCCGAGGTCGCGGTTGATCTTCTGAATGATCGAAAACACCTCTTTGACCAGCAGCGGCGACAAGCCCATCGAAGGCTCGTCCATCAGGATCATCTTCGGGCGCGCCATCAGCGCCCGGCCGATCGCGAGCATCTGCTGCTCGCCGCCGGAGAGATAACCGGCAAGTCCGGTGCGTTCCTTCAGGCGCGGGAAATAGTTGAAGACCATGTCGAGATCGGAATCGACCTCGCGGTCCCTCCGGGTGAAGGCGCCGAGCTTGAGGTTCTCCAGCGAGGTCATGTCGGCGACGATGCGCCGGCCTTCCATCACCTGGAAGATGCCGCGGCGGACGATCTTGTCGGGATCGATGCCGTTGATGCGCTCGCCCTCGAACAGGATCTCGCCGCGCGTAACCTCGCCGTCCTCGGTCTTGAGCAGCCCCGAGATCGCCTTCAGCGTCGTCGATTTGCCGGCACCGTTGGCCCCGAGCAGCGCCACGATCGCCCCCTTGGGCACGTCGAGGCTGAGGCCGCGCAGCACCAGGATGACGTCGTCATAGACAACCTCGATGTTGCGCACGGCGAGGAGAGGAGCGGACGCCACGGCGGTTGGCTTGGCGCGGGATGCTTCGAGGGTGTCGGTCATTGGCGAGTCTACCAAATTGCTGCGCACGTCATGCCCGGGCTTGTCCCGGGCATCCACGTGCTTCGTGCGGCGAGGTCAGACGTGGATGGCCGGACAAGCCGGCCATGACGTCGGAGTTTGCGTTACCAGCCCAGCAGTTCCGGCTTGCGCGGCAACTCGACGGTCTTGACCTTCTCGAGCTTGATCGTGCCTTTGGTCATGAGATCGTTGAGATCGCCATCGGTCGCGCCCGAGACCTTGGTGCGATAGAGGTCGACCTTCAGCGTGCCGCGATGATCCTTATCCGTCCAGGTCGAGGGATTGCAGACGCCCTCCATGCCGGCAGGCACCCAGTCCTTCTTCTGGTGGAAGCCCTTCGCGACGTTCTCGCCGGTCGCGCCGCCGTTCTTTGCAGCCCAGTCGATCGCCTCCTTCATGTACAGCGCCGAGCAGACGGCCGCGACGTAATGCACCGGGCGATAAACCTTGCCGGTCGGGTCGGACATCTTGGAAATCTCCATCACCGTCTTCATGCCGGGCGCATCGCCGCCCCAGCTCACCGCGGTGCGCAGCGGGAAGATCACGCCGTTGGCCGCATCTCCGGCGGTCTTGGCGGCGTTCTCGTCCATGCCCCAGACATTGCCGAGGAACTGGATATCGACGCCGGCGGTTTTGCAGGCCTTCATCACCGAAATGTTGGATGCGGCGGTGTTGCCGAGATAGGCGTAATTGGCGCCCGAGGATTTCAGGCTGAGGCACTGCGCGCTGTAGTCGCCGGGCGCGAGTGCGAACACTAGCGGCGGCAGCACCTCGAAGCCGAGCTCCTGTGCCATGGCTTCCCCGGCGGCCTTCGGCGCGTTCGGGTAGGGATGGTTGGCGCCCATGTGCACGAATTTCGGCTTGCCGGATTTGCCCTTCGACTTCCAATCCTCCGCCGCCCAGATCAGCATCGCGCGTAATGCGTCCGAATAGCTCGGACCGTAGAAGAAATTGTAGGGCGCAGGCTTGGCCTTGCCGCTGACGCCTTGGGGATCGGTCAGTGCGGCGGCATAGGAGCCGGACATGTCGGGGATTTTGTCCTGGGCGAGGAATCCGGTCAGCGCCTCGGTGTCGGCGGTGCCCCAACCCATGATTGCGGCGACCTTGTTGTCCGGCGCCGACCACTTCTTGTAGAGCGCGATCGCGCGCGGCACCTGATAGCCGTAGTCGTTGGTGTCGAGATTGACCTGCTTTCCGCCGATGCCGCCGTTCTTGTTGACCCAGGCGAAGGTGTCGGCGACGGCCTGCCCGAAGGGTGTACCGACGTCGGAGGTGCCGCCGGAATAGTCGGCGAGATGTCCGATCGCGATCTGCGCCTGTGCGCCGGCCGAAAATGCGGCGATCGTGATCGCAAGCGATGCGGTGCTCAAAAGGGCCTTGATCGTCATGGGTCGGTTCCTCCTGTTATTTGTTTAAGTGAAGTTGCCCGCGCTCAATGCGAGAACGGGTAGAGTTTCCAATATGCCTTGATCTGCCGCCAGCGATGCGCGAGGCCGTCGGGCTCGAACATCAGGAACGCGATGATGATCGCTCCGATCGCGATCTCGCGCAGGAAGGTGATGTTGTTGTTGAGCGAGAGCGCCTTGTCGACCGCGCCGCCCTTGAGGTAGTGGCTGACGAATTCCATCGCCTCGGGCAGCAGCACCACGAAAGCGGTGCCCATCAGCGTGCCCATGATCGAGCCGGTACCGCCGATGATGATCATGGCAAGGAACAGGATCGAGCGCTCGATGCCGAAACCTTCCTGCGACACCACGAGCTGGTAGTGTGCGTAGAGTGCGCCTGCGATGCCGGCGAAAAAGGCGGCGAGGCCGAACGACAGGGTCCGGTACTTGGTGAGATTGATGCCCATGATCTCGGCGGAGAGATAATGATCGCGGATCGCCACCAGCGCGCGGCCGTCGCGCGTGCGCATCAAGTTGGTGACCAGGATGTAGCTCAACAGCACATAGGCCAGCACGACGTAGAAATACTGCCGGTCGCCGCGCAGCGTATGGCCGAAGATCGAGAATGGCGCGGCGCTTGCCGGCACCGAGCCGCCGGAGAACCACTCGGCGCGCGAGAAGAAGTCGAGCAGGATGTATTGCGCGGCTAGCGTGGCGATGACGAGGTAGAGACCTTTCAGCCGCGCCGCCGGGACGCCGAAGATCAACCCGACCAGCGCGGTGACGATGCCCGCGAGCGGGATCGCGAAGAACACCGGGATCGGCGCGTTGTTAGAGATGTAGGCCGAGGTGAAGGCACCGAGCAGAAAGAAGGCGGCGTGGCCGATCGAGATCTGCCCGGTGAAGCCGACCAAGATGTTGAGGCCGAGCGCCGCGATCGAGAAGATGCCGATCTGGATCAGAATGCTGAGCCAGTAGCCGCTGAAGAACTGCGGTGCAAGACAGAGCAGCGCCACGCCGGCGATCGCAAAATTGCGGCTGGTTGCAGTCGGGAAGATCGTGGTGTCCGCGGCGTAGGTGGTGCGGAAATCACCGGCGGGGATGAGGGCAGGGCCGGCCATGGGTCAGATCCGTTCGATGTCGTGGGCGCCGAACAGGCCATACGGCTTGATCATCAGCACGATGATGAGGACGTAGAACGGCGCGATCTCATAGAGATTGCCCCAGTGCAGATACTCGCTGTCGACATATTGGGCGACGTTCTCGAGCAGGCCGATGATGATGCCGCCGAGAACGGCGCCGCCGATGGAATCGAGCCCGCCGAGGATCGCCGCCGGAAACACCTTGATGCCGTAGGCCGCAAGGCCCGATGACACGCCGTTGACGACCGCGACCACGACGCCGGCGACCGCCGAGACGGTGGCCGAGATCGCCCAGGCCATCGCGAACACGCTTTTCACGGAAATGCCGAGCGACTGCGCGACCTGCTGGTTGAACGCCGTGGCGCGCATGGCGAGGCCGTATTTCGAAGCGCGGAAGAACCAGGCCATCCCGATCATCATCGCGACCGAGACGACGAGACTCATGACGTAGACGGTCTGGATCTGGAGGCCGAACAGGCTGACGGATTGGCTCTCGAACACGCGCGGGAACGGCTGCGGATTGACGCCGAACATCCATTTCAGCGTCGCCTGGAGCACGGTGGAGAGGCCGATCGTCACCATGATTACGGAGATGATGGGCTCGCCGATCATCGGTCGCAGGATCAGAACCTGGACCGCGATGCCGAACACGAACATGAACACCAGCGTGATCGGCATGCCGATCCAGAACGGCACCTGGTATTTCGCCAGCAGCGCCCAGCAAACCCAGGCGCCGACCAGCAGCAGCTCGCCCTGCGCGAAGTTGACGACCTGCGTCGCCTTGTAGATCAGCACGAACGACATCGCGACAACGCCATAGAGCGTGCCGACGACGAGGCCGTTGACCAGGAGTTGGATGAGGAAGGCGGTGTTCATTCCGATATCCGCGCAAAATGCAGAAGCAATGACGGTGCACCCTCTCCCCTTGTGGGAGAGGGTGGCTTCGCGGAGCGAAGTCGGGTGAGGGGTCGTCTTGGCCGTGACGGTGCCGAGAGAGGACCCCTCACCCGATTGACGGTGTGGCTGACGGCGGAGATGCCCTCTCCCACAAGGGGAGAGGGCGAATCAGCAGGCATCGCATGCTGGACATGAAACAAGCTCACTCCGCCGCCTCCGCCATGTGTCCCTGCTCGCCGAGATCCACCACCCGCAACGTGGTGCGCACTCGCTGGGTGGTGCCGTCCTGGAAGCGGATCACGGTGTCGACTGGGATGTCGGAATCGCCGCGGTAGATCGCGTCGATGATGCCTTCGTACTTCTCGTTGATGACGCTGCGGCGCACCTTTCGCGTCC
>JAEYTQ010000678.1 GCA_023433965.1 Pseudomonadota bacterium
GCGCTCCACGACCGCGGCCTATGACTCTTCCACCCTCATCGCTTTCCACCCTTGTTTTCGCTCGCAAGCGCTGTATAGAAATGGAATAGAAATAGAATGATGTTCTGTCAGACAGAACATCAGCCCACAAGGGACGAAACAATGGAATCCGAACGCGTCCGGCCGGACGACGGCTCCCCGGTGCCATTCACTCCCGATGCCGTCATCGCAGCGTTCAGGAGGATTCCCGATTTGCTGGCCTGCGACGAGGCGCTCACTGCCCGCGGTCGCTCGCTCGATGTCGATTGCCTGCTTGGGCCGAGCACTCAGCCATTTCACCTCGCCATCCGGGCCGGCCGGATCGTGGATATGGCGCCGGCGCCGGTGCTGATGCGCTCCTGGCGTTTCTCCTACCGCGCGACGCCCGCCGCCTTCGCCGCCCACTGGCAGACGGTGCCGCCGGCGGGCTGGCACGACCTGCTGGCGTTGACCAAGCGCGGGCAGGCGACTCTCGAAGGCGATCTGCATCCCTTCATGACGCATCTTCAGTACTTCAAGGATCTGCTGGCGTTACCGCGGCGGAACGGGTTCGGAGGTGCGTCATGAAAGGCTTCATCGAGCCGATCGCCGGGCGCTACGTGCACGTCGACATCGACGGCGAGATCAACAGGATCTATTTCGAGGAAAACGGCAGCGGCGTTCCGCTGGTCTGCCTCCACACCGCCGGCTCCGACGCGCGGCAGTGGCGCCATCTGCTCGTGGACGAGGAGTTCACCAGGCACTTCCGCGTCATCGCCTTCGACATGCCCTGGCACGGCAAGTCCAATCCTCCGGACAGCCGTTATGGCAGCGAATACCGGCTGACCACCGCGAGCTATACGGCGACGATTCGCGCCTTCTGCAATGCACTCAAACTGGAGCGGCCGGTGGTGATGGGTTGCTCGATCGGCGGTCGCATCGTGCTCAATCTCGCCATAGAGCACGCCCAGGAGTTTCGTGCTTTGATCGGGCTCGAGGCCGCGGACTTCCAGCAGCCCTGGTACGACACGAACTGGCTGAACCGGCCTGATGTTCACGGCGGGGAAGTCTGCGCCGCGCTGGTATCGGGATTGATCGCGCCAAACGGTCCTGAGACTGCTCGCAACGAGACGCTGTGGGGCTACAAGCAGGGCGGCCCCGGCATCTTCAAGGGCGACCTCTATTTCTATCGCGTCGATGGCGATCTGCGTGGACGCACCGGCAACATCGACGTCAACGTATGCCCGCTCTACCTCCTGACCGGCGAGTACGATTTCTCCTGCGCGCCGGAGGACACGCTGCGGACTGCTGCCGGCATCCCCGGCGCGAAGGCGGTCGTGATGGAGCGGCTCGGCCACTCTCCGATGAGTGAAAACCCGGATCAGTTCCGCCGCTACATCGCGCCGGTGCTGCAAGACATTCTCGACAAGCAAAGTTCGTAAAAGGGAGGCGTATGTTATGAAGTTGCGTTGGATGATGGCGGCCGTTCTGGCCGCGCAGACGGGTGCCGCATTTGCGGCCGACAATGTCATCAGGATCGGCGTTCTCAACGACCAGTCCGGCGTGTTCGCCGACAACGGCGGGCGGGGCTCGGTCGCGGCGGCAAAGCTCGCTGCGGAGGATTTCGGCAATGAGTTGCTCGGCAAGAAGATCGAGATCATTTCCGCCGACCACCAGAACAAGCCGGACATCGCCTCGGCCACCGCGCGCAAATGGTTCGACAATGAGGGTGTCGACATGATCGCGGACGGCGCGGCCTCGTCGGCCGGCTTTGCTATCCTCGAGGTCGCCAAGCAGAAGAACAAGATCTTCGTGGTCTCCGGCCCTGGCTCGTCGGATTTCACCGGAAAGTCGTGCTCGCCGGTCAGCTTCCACTTCAACTACGACACTTATGCGCTGTCGAAGCTGACCAGCGACGCGGTCACGCGGGCTGGAGGCAAGACCTGGTATTTCGTGACTGCCGACTACGCCTTCGGCCACGCGCTTCAGAGGGATGCCACGAAGTTCATCGAAGCCGCCGGTGGCAAAGTGATCGGCTCGGCTGCGCATCCACTCGGCACCGCCGACTTCGCTTCGTTCCTGTTGCAGGCGCAGGCCTCGAAGGCCGACGTCGTCGGCCTCGCGACGTCAGGCGCGGACGTCCAGACCGCGATCAAGCAGGCGGGTGAGTTCGGCATCGTCGAGGGCGGTCAGAAGCTCGCCGGCCTGCTCGTCTTCATCACCGACGTGAATTCACTCGGCCTGAAGGTCACCCAGGGTTTGCAGGTCACGACCTCGTTCTACTGGGATCTCAACGAGCAGACCCGCGCCTGGTCGAAGCGCTACGCGGCGCTGATGGACGGAAAGGTCGCGAGCATGGTGCAGGCCGGTGTCTATAGCGGTGTGCATCACTACCTTGCTGCCGTGAAGGCGGCGGGCACCACGGATGCGACGGCCGTCGCTGCCAAGATGCACGAGCTGAAGGTCAACGACATGTACAACAAGGACGTGGCGATCCGCCCCGACGGGCGCGTGCTGCACACGATGCATCTGGTGCAGGTGAAAAAGCCGGAAGAATCCAGGTACAAGTTCGACTATTACCGGGTCGTCAGCTCCAAGCCGGGCGAAGAGGTGTTCCGGCCGATGAGCGAAGGTGGCTGCCCGCTGGTGAAGTGACTGAGACGGCCGGGCGGGGTCGACGCCTGCCCGGCCGCCCGATTTCGAGGGAGAGTTGAAAGAATGTCTGGTTCGATTGGGTTCATCGGTCTCGGCGTCATGGGCGAGCCGATCTGCCGCAACCTGTTGCGCAAGAGCGGCCGGGCGGTGCTTGCGTTCGATCTCGCCGCGGAGCCGCTGGCGCGTATCGTCACTGAGGGGGCGACGGCGGCGAAGTCGGTCGTGGATGTCGTCGCCGGCGCGGACACGATCTTCCTGTGCCTGCCCAGCGCCAAGCACGTGACGTCGGTCTTCGAGGGCATCCTGCCGGCAGCCAAGCGCGGCCAGACCGTGATCGATCTCGGCACCTCCGCCGTCGGCCTGACCCGTTCCTTCGCCAAACAGCTCGCGGACAAGGGCGCGCTCTGGGTCGATGCGCCGATCGCACGCACCCGCCAGGCGGCGCAGGACGGCACGCTCAGCGTCATGGTCGGTGCGACGACCGAGCACTTCGCCGCGGTCGAGCCGCTGATCCGCCATTTCGCTACGGACGTCACGCTTTGCGGCGGCACCGGCGCGGGGCAAGTGACGAAGATCCTCAACAACATGGTGCTGTTCGAGACCGTCAACGCGCTGGCGGAGGCCGTCGCGATCGCCAAGCACAGCGGCGTCGAGCCGAAGCTGCTGCTGGAGACACTGTCCAAGGGGTCCGCGGACAGCTTTGCCCTGCGCAATCACGGCATGAAGGCCATCGTCGCCGAGGAGTTTCCGCTGCGCGCCTTCTCGACCGAATATGCAATGAAGGACCTTTCCTATGCGCTGGAACTCGGCGCGCAAGCCGGGCTCAACTTGCGGGGGGCGGCACTGATGCGCACGATCTTTCAGGAGGCGATCGACAAGGGCATGGGCGATGCGTATTTTCCCGTCATCGCAAAGCTCATCGATTCCTCCGGATTTCCCCAATAGGAGACGACATGCCTTCGCCCGGCGTCGCAGCCGTCGACCGCGCTCTGAGCATTTTGGCGGCCTTCGAGGATGCCCCTGGGCCGATGACGCTGGCGGAGCTCGCCCGGCGCACCAAGATGTACAAGAGCACGCTGTTGCGGCTGATGGCGTCGCTGCAGGAATTCGGCTATCTCGTGCAACTCGCCGACGGTCGCTATCATCTCGGGCCGACGCCGTTCCGGCTCGGGGCGGTCTACCAGCGCAGCAACAATCTACATGATCG
>JAEYTQ010000695.1 GCA_023433965.1 Pseudomonadota bacterium
CGTCGGGCAAAACAGGGGCATGATGTCACCATGCCCCGCTGCCCGCTTCATGCGTGGCTGCCTGCGCGATCTCCGCATTTCCGCGCGCAAGCGCTCCCGATGGAGAAGGGCGCGACCGCTTGCGATGCGGTGCAGCCGTTCAGGGAACTCGCGCCTCAAATGTGATCGTCATATCCTTTGGTCCTGCTTGACAGTTTTGTGTCTCGGGAGGAGCATCGCAATGGTCGCAAACAAGCGACGCGCAACGTCCACCTCATGAGCAAGGGGAGGTCTATGACTCCACCTCCGCAAATCCAGCCGCGTTGATTGCGATGGGGCTCGTTCGGACTATCGCATAGCGGCAGAAACCGCGAACGGCACGCCGGGTCAAGGTTTAGCGGGCTGCATCAGTGAGGCAAAGCCCCTACCTTCCCGGCGCTGTATTTTGCATCACATCCATCTCGTCGGTTGGCCGCGCTGAGGCCGCCGCGATGAGTGACTTTTAACATCTCGCTTTTGTCCTCCTCTCCTCGCCGTCATTCCGGGCCGACGCCCAGAGTGGTGGCGAGTAGTTGCGGTTCCCCATCTTCGCATTGCGGCAAATGCCAAGAGAATGTCGCCGCGAAGGCCAACTTCCGACACAGGCCGCGGGCGAATAACGGCCATCCGACATGACGCATGCGATTTGGCGGTGACGATCTCGGCACCGTCGGCGCATGCATTTTTTCCAGGGACTTCTCGTGTCGCCCAAGCTTGCCCCGGCGCTTCTCGCAGTTCTTTTCCTCGCGATCTGCTCTGTCGTCACCGCCCACGCCGAGGCGCCCCGGCCGGCGACGAACAATGTTGCCACACTGTCAGGCGAGGAGGCCAGGCGCGCGCTGGAGACGCTCCAGGACGACAACAAGCGCGCGCAGATGATCGATACGCTGCGCGCGATCGCCAATGCATCCGGCCCGCAGCAGCCCGCGACGCCTGCACCCGAGCCGAAGTCGCCGATCCCGCTCTCGGCCGACGGCCTCGGCGCGCAGCTCCTGCTCACCGTGTCGGAGGAGATCGGCCAGATCTCGAGCGAAATCGCCGGCATGGCGCGGACGCTCACACACTTTCCGGCGTTTTATTATTGGATCGTGCGGACGGCGAACGATCCGGCGGCCTATCACCTCCTGATCGAGATCGCCTGGAAGCTGGCGCTGGTGTTCGGCTCGGCCTTCTCTGCGGAATGGGTGATCTTCCGCCTGATCCGGCGCCCGGTTGCATTCCTGGAAGCACGCGCCCCGCAATCCACGCGCCCGCCAACGCAGGCGCTGCCGATTGCTGATCCGCCGCCTTCGGTCGCGGATGTCACGCCCGCGCCGGAACTGCACAAGCGTCGTCGCAGCCTTGCGCGGGTCTGGCAGGTGATGCTGCGGCTGCCTTTCGTGCTGGGCCGCATCGTGCTTGAACTGCTTCCTCTCGTCGTCTTCGTCGCCGTCGCCACCGCGCTGCTCGGGACCGAGATCGGCCAGCCCACGACCGTCCGCCTCGTCATCCTCGCAGTCGTCAATGCCTATGCGTTCTCGCGCGGGTTGATCTGCGTCGTGCGGGCGCTGGTCGGGCCGTTCGGCCTGTTTGCGGTACGCGCGGAGACTGCCGCCTATATCGAGATCTGGGCACGCCGCATCGTCGCTGTCGGCGTCGCCGGCATCGCCCTTGCCAATGTGGCGCTGCTGCTCGGCCTGCATCGCGCCGGCTACGCCGCGCTGCTGCGCATGGTGATGCTGGTCGTGCATCTCTTCGTCGTCGTCATCATCCTGCAATGCCGCCGCCAGGTCGCCGACGCCATCCGCGGGCCGGCCGAGCGGCAGGGCATCGCGGCGCGCTTACGCAATCGAATCGCCGGCGGCTGGCATTATCTTGCCATCGCGCTCGACCTGGCGCTGTGGGCGGTGTGGGCGCTCAACATCCGCAACGGCTATTCGCTGCTGCTGCAATATTTCGTCGGCACCATCGCAGTGGTGCTGGTGACGCGTGTGATCATCATGCTGACGCTGAGCTTGATTGATCGCGGCTTCCGCATCAGGCCGGAGATCCTCCAGCGCTTTCCTGGTCTCGAGGTTCGCGCCAACCGCTATCTGCCGCTGCTCCGCAGGATCGTATCCGGCGTGATCGTCTTCATCGGCTTCGTCGCGGTGCTCGAAGTCTGGGGTGTCGATGCCATCGTCTGGTTCTACGGCGGCCAGATCGGCGGCCGGCTGATCTCGGCCGTGGTGACGATCGGCCTCGCCGTGTTCATCGCAGCGGCGATCTGGGAGGCCAGCACTGCGCTCCTGGACCGCCAGATCAATACGCTGTCCCGGGACGGCCACTATGCCCGCGCTGCGCGCCTGCGCACCTTCCAGCCGATGCTGCGTACGGCGCTGCTCTGCCTGATTGCCACCGTCGTCGGCCTCACCGCGCTGAGCGAGGTCGGTGTCAACGTGGCGCCGCTGCTTGCGGGCGCCGGGATCGTCGGCATCGCGATCGGATTCGGCTCGCAGAAGCAGGTGCAGGATCTCATCACCGGCCTGTTCCTGCTGCTGGAGAACACGGTCCAGGTCGGTGACACCGTCAGCGTGTCGGGGCTGTCAGGGGTGGTCGAGAACGTCTCGATCCGCACCATCCGCCTGCGCGCCGGCGATGGCTCCGTCCACATCGTACCGTTCAGCGCGGTCACGACCATCACCAATGCCAGCCGCGGCGCCGGCAATGCCTCCGTCAGCGTCAATGTCGCCTACAAGGAGGACACCGACCGCGCCGGCCAGATCCTCAAGGACATCGTCGAGGAGATGCGCCGCGAGCCGGAATTCCGCGCGCTGATTCGCGGCGATCTCGACCTCTGGGGCGTCGACAAGGTCGACGGTGTGATGGTGTCGATCGTCGGCCAGATCCGCTGCACCGATGCCGGCCGCTGGCCGGTTCAGCGCGAATTCAACCGGCGCATGAAGCTGCGCTTCCAGCAGAACGGCATCGAGGTCGCATCCGCCACCCAGACCATCCTGATGCACGTCGCGCCGCCGGCCGACAGCGCCGCCCATCTGACGCCGCGGCGGGCGGCCGGATAGACGCGCCGCTTCACGCGTCCTCGTTCTGAAGGCTTGGGAGGTTCTCGTCATCCCGGGCGCAACGAGTCGGGAAACCGGCTCCGGAGATCGTTGCACGATGGATTTCGGGTTCGCGCAGGCGCGCGCCCCGGAAGGGAGGAGGCCCGGCTCCCAATACCTCACGCTGAGGAGGGAGTTGCTGCGTTAACCTTTTTCACGCGCAGCTGCCGATCGTTCGCGGCGTCTGCTGCGGTGCGAGATCACAATCGAGACCTCAGTCTCTCCGTCCTTGATCTCATTGGAACGCTGGCCGACAATGCCCCCGTTCAATAAGCCTTCTTGGGGGAATTCGTGAATAGGCCTGCCCGCGTCATTGCCCAACCGCCATCATCCGATTCATCGCGCGGCATGGCGCTGTTGCGTGATCCTCTGCTCAACAAGGGGACCGCCTTCACGGAATCCGAACGCGAGGCGCTCGGCCTGCGCGGCCTGCTGCCGCCCTGCGTGCTGACGATGGAGACGCAGGCCCAGCGCGTGCTCACCAATCTGCGCACGCTGCCGACGGATCTCGAAAAATACGTCGCGCTGAACGCGCTGCATGATCGCAACGAGGCACTGTTCTTCCGCGTCGTGGTCGATAATATCGACGAGATCCAGCCCATCATCTACACGCCGACCGTCGGGCTCGCCTGCCAGAAGTACGGGCTGATCTTCCAGCGGCCGCGCGGCATGTTCATCTCCTCGCGCGATCGCGGCCAGATCGCGGAGATTCTGAAGAACTGGCCGTATCAGGCCAGGCTCATCGTGGTGACCGATGGTGAGCGCATCCTGGGGCTCGGCGACCTCGGCGCCAACGGCATGGGGATTCCGGTCGGCAAGCTCTCGCTCTATTCGGCCTGTGCCGGCGTGCATCCGGAAGCGTGCCTGCCGATCGTGCTCGACGTCGGCACCAACAACGAGGAGCTGCTCAACGATCCCTATTATCTCGGCCTGCGCCAGCGGCGGCTCACGGGCGAGGCCTATGACAGCTTCGTCGACGAGTTCATGCAGGCGGCGCGCAAGACGTTTCCGGGCGTGCTGATCCAGTTCGAGGATTTCGCCAACCATTCGGCCTTCAAGCTGCTGCACAAGTACCGGGATGAAGCCTGCGTCTTCAACGACGACATCCAGGGCACAGCGGCGGTGGCGCTCGCCGGCCTGTTCTCGGCTCTGCGCATCTCCGGCGGCAAGCTGACGGACCAGAAGATCCTGTTCCTCGGCGCGGGCGAGGCGGCAACCGGCATCGCCGATCTCGTGGTCTCCGCCATGATGGCGGAGGGACTTTCCGAGACCGACGCGCTGCGTCGCAACTGGCTGGTGGATTCCCGCGGTCTCGTCGTCGCCGGCCGTGACGGCCTGTCCGGCCACAAGCTGCGCTACGCCCACGCGGATCAGGCGCCGATCGCCGACTTCCTGACCGCGATCAAGACGCTGAAGCCGACGGCGATCATCGGGGTCGCCGCAGTCGGCGGCGCCTTCACGCCCGAGGTGCTCAAGACGATGGCCGAGCTCAACGAGCAGCCGATCGTGTTCGCACTCTCCAATCCGACCTCGAAGGCCGAGTGCTCGGCGGAGGATGCCTATCGCTACACCGCGGGGCGCGCGCTGTTCGCCTGCGGCAGCCCGTATGATCCGGTCAAGCTCAACGGCCGCAGCTTCGTGCCGCGGCAGGGCAACAATTCCTACATCTTTCCCGGCGTCGGCCTCGGCGTCATCGCCAGCGGCTCGCGCCTCGTCACCGACGAGATGTTCATGGCGGCAGCCCATACGCTCGCCGATTGCGTCGGCAAGGATGACCTCGCGCAAGGCAGCCTTTATCCGGCGCTGCCGCGCATCCGCGAAGTGTCGATCCGCATTGCGGCGGCCGTGGCGGACGTTGCCTTCCAACGGGGACTCGCGGACGGACCCGCACCCAACGACGTGAAGGCGCTGGTCCAATCCCAGATGTACGAGCCGCACTACTGAGGATGCCGGATCGGGCGGGCCACCTGCGGGCGGCCTGTCTCTTTTCGGTACAAGCGAGTGTGATGGAATCGCCACAAGCTGATGCGAAACGGCAGCGGTCCCAGAGCCGCTTTCGTTC
>JAEYTQ010000700.1 GCA_023433965.1 Pseudomonadota bacterium
ATGGCCAAGAACGGCAAGACCGGCAGCAAGTCCGTCACCGTGAAGCAGGCGACGCTCGACCTGTTGCGCGCGTTCGGCATCGATCGGGTGTTCGGCAACCCTGGTTCGACCGAGCTGCCGTTCCTCAGCGACTGGCCCGACGACATCGACTACGTGCTGGCGCTGCAGGAAGCTTCCGCCGTGGGCATGGCCGACGGCTATGCGCAGGCGACGCGCAATGCCGGCTTCGTCAACCTGCATTCGGCGGCCGGCGTCGGCAACGCGCTCGGTAACATCTACACCGCGCACCGCAACCAGACCCCGCTCGTGATCACCGCGGGCCAGCAGGCGCGCTCGATCCTGCCCTTGCAGGCGTTCCTCTATGCCGAGCGCGCCTCCGAGTTTCCGCGGCCTTACGTCAAGTACAGCGTCGAGCCGGCAAGGCCTGAGGACGTGCCGGCCGCGATCGCGCGCGCCTATTACACCGCGATGCAGCCGCCGTGCGGTCCCACATTCGTGTCGATCCCGATCGACGACTGGGCTCATGCCTGCGCGCCGGTCGAGGCGCGCAAGGTGAGCCGCGAGATCGGGCCCGAGCCTGACGCCATGAAGGCGCTGGCCGCGGCGCTCGCCAGCGCAAAGCACCCTGCCCTCGTGGTCGGCCCCGGCGTCGATCGCGCCGGCGCGGTCGAGCTGATGGTGCGCGTGGCCGAGAAGGCCAAGGCGAGCGTCTGGGTCAGTCCGTTCTCGGCGCGCTGCTCCTTCCCCGAGCGTCACCCGCAATTCGCCGGCTTCCTGCACGCCTCGCCCGCGCAGCTGTCCGATGCGCTACGCGCGCACGATCTCGTCGTCGTCGTCGGCGCACCGGTGTTCACCTTCCATGTCGAGGGCCACGCCGCGATTTTCGACGGCGGCACGGCGATCTTCCAGATCACCGATGATGCGGATGCCGCCGCGGTGACACCGGTCGGAACCAGCATCATCGCCACCATGAAGCCGGCGCTGAGCCTGCTGCTCGACCTCTTGCCCGAGAGCAAGCGCGCAGCACCGAAGGGCCGCGCGCTGCCGCCCGCGCCACCGCCTGCCGATCCGCTGCCGGTGGAATTCCTGCTGCATTCACTGTCGCAGGCGCTGCCGGAAGGCGCCTCGCTGGTCGAGGAAGTGCCCTCGCACCGCCCGGCGATGCAGAAGTTCATGCCGATGCCCGGCCAGGACAGTTTCTACACCATGTCGAGCGGCGGCCTCGGCTACTCCCTGCCCGCCGCAGTCGGCATGGCGCTCGGCAAGCCGAAGCAACGCACCGTGTGCCTGATCGGCGACGGCTCGGCGATGTATTCGATCCAGGCGCTCTGAACCGCCGCGCAGCGTAGGCTGCCCTTGACGGTCGTCGTCCTCAACAATTCCGGCTACGGCGCGATGCGCTCGTTCAGCCAGGTGATGCAGGTGCGCAAAGTGCCCGGGCTGGAGCTGCCGGGGATCGACTTCGTCCGGCTCGCCGAGGGCATGGGGTGCGAAGCCGTGCGGGTGACGAAGGCCGCGGAGCTCGGTGAGGCGCTCGAGCGCGGCATGTCGCAGGTAGGCACTTGCCTCATCGAGGTCGTCGTCGATTCGGCGGTGCCGGTGCTGTACGGGCAGAAGCATTGAGGCGCGCGTAGATGGGATGGAGCGATCACTATTACGACGCCAGGAATCCCCCGTCGGCCGCCAACACGTGTCCAACCACGTAAGATGACGCATCCGACGACAGCCACACCACGGCTTCCGCCACCTCCTCCGGACTTCCCATCCGCCGCAGCGGCAGGCCTGCGCTCACCGTCGCGACGTCGCCGACGCCGGCGCGCAGCATCATGTCGGTGACGACGCGGCCGGGCGCGATTGCGTTGATGCGGATGCCGTGCGGCGCGTTCTCCATCGCCGCCGAGCGCGTCAGCGAGATCGCGGCGGCCTTCGAAGCCGAGTAGAGCGAAAAGCCGGGATTGGGGTTGCGCACGCCGCTGACGGAGGCGTTGACCACGATGCTGCCGCGCCCCTGCGCCAACATCGCCGACAGCTGGTGGCGGAGGCACAGGAACAGCGCGCGGACATTGGTATCGAACACGCTGTCGTAGATGTCGGTGCCCTGCTGCTCCAGCGGCGCGCGGCGCTCCTGGAAGCCGGCATTGTTGAAGGCGACGTCGAGCCGGCCGCAACGTTCGACGGCGGTGCCGACGAGGCGCGCGACCTCGTCTTCCTTCGTGATGTCGGTCTGAAGCGCGATCGACTCCCTGCCCAACTCGCGGCACGCGGCGGCGGTGGCCTCGATCTCGGCCTCGCGCCGGCCAGCGACGATGATCGCTTGCGCCCCTTCGGCCGCCCATCCGCAACGCGGTGGCGCGCCCGATGCCGCTGCCGCCGCCTGTGACCAGGCAGATTTTGCCACTCATCCGCTGACCTGCCGGCAAAGCTCCGCTCATGATCCACTCCAAGACACTTGCGCGCAGCGTTGCTGCCCATATAGTTGTATGATACAACTATATGGGCAGAGTCAAGCCATGGCCGAACTTTCGCTGATCGACGACATCCGCGCTGCATCGCGGCTGATGGTGCGCGAGCTCGGATTCATGGACGCGACGGTGGCGGCCTCGGACTATCCGCCGTCGGCGGTGCACACCATCCTGGAGATCGGCATCCGCGGTCCCATGACCTCGGGCGAGCTCGGCGATTTCCTGCGGCTCGAGAAATCCAGCGTCAGCCGCCTGGTGCGCAAGCTGATCGATTGCGGCGAGCTCAGGGAGACGCCGGATGAGCTAGATGCGCGCAGCAAGTTGTTATCGCTGACGGCGAAGGGCCGCCGCACGCTCGAAGCCCTGCATGCGTTCGGCCGGCAACAAGTGCGCGGCGCGCTGGCGGCGTTGACGGACGCCGAGCAGCGCACGGTGCGCGAGGGCATAATGCTCTATGCGCGAGCGCTGCGGGCGAGCCGGGTGGAGGTGCCAAAGCCCGGATAGTCCTCGTCATTCCGGAGCGGTCCGCAGGACCAAACTACGGTCCGCAATTGCGGACCTGAGAATCTCGAGATCCCGGGTTCGATGCGTTGCATCGCCCCAGGATGACCTGACGGTCACTTCCCGAACTCTTCCCGCATCTTGGCCTGGATCTTCGCCATGCCGCCGATCCAGCGATCGTAGTTCTCGGTCTTCTTGCGCATGTAGCCGAGCACCTGGGGGTGCGGCAGGATCAGGAACGTCTCTTGCTCGAGGCCAGCGAGCACGTCTTTCGCCACTTGCTCGGGCGTCAGGTCGCCGTCGCCGGATTGCGGGCCCTTGGGGATCGAGCGCAGCATGTTGGTGTCGACGCCCTGCGGGCAGAGGATCGAGACCTTGATGTTGTGGGCCTTGTGCGAGATCGCGAGATTCTCGGCAAAGCCGACCGCAGCGTGCTTGGTGGTAGAATAAGCGGGGCTGCCGACCTGCGACAACAGGCCCGCGGCCGAGATGGTGTTGAGGAAATAGCCGCCGCCGCGCGCCCTCATGCGGGGCACGAGATGCCGCGCCGCGTAGACATGGGCCATGACGT
>JAEYTQ010000764.1 GCA_023433965.1 Pseudomonadota bacterium
CCTATCTGCAGCTCGCCTTCGTCCTCTTGTTCGTCCTGCTCGGCGCGCTGATCGCGGCCGAGAAGCTCGTGATCAAGCCGATCGAGATGCTCGCCGACATGGCCAAGCGTCTCGGCGAGGGCGATCTGTCGGCCCGCGCCGCACGCAACCGGCTGCCGGCCGAGTTCGTGCCGCTGGCCCGCGCCTCCAACGCGAGGGCCGCGCAGCGGAGCCAGCGCGAGCGCGAGCTGATCGCGAGCAACGACCGCCTGACGGTGATGGCTTCGATCGACATGCTGTCAGGTCTCGCCAATCGCCGCGGCTTCCAGAGCCGGCTCGATTTCGAGTGGATGCGCGCGCAGCAATACGACAGCGAGCTCGCGCTTCTGATGATCGACGTCGACCATTTCAAGCTGTTCAACGACACCTACGGTCATCTCGAAGGCGATTCCTGCCTGACCCGGCTCGGCGAATCGCTGTCCGGCATCGCCGCCGACTCGATGGGCTTTGCGGCACGCTATGGCGGCGAGGAGTTCTGCCTGCTGTTGCCGAACGCCGACGTGAACCGCGCCGTCGAGATCGGCGAGCAGGTGCGGGCAGCCGTGCTGAGGCTTTGCCTGCCGCACATCACCTCGGACCACATGATCGTCACAGTCTCGATCGGCGTGGCCGCGACCAAGCCGAACGAGAGCCTGCGTCCGGGCGATCTGATCGAAGCCGCCGACGCCGCGCTCTACGCCGCCAAGCACCGCGGCCGCAACAAGGTCGTCGAGCACGCCGTGCAGGCGATCGAGACCGGTGAGGCGGACATGATGATGAAGGCCAGCGCCTAGCCCGCAGCGGCCGAGCGATCGAGCTCGATCTCGGTCACCACGCGATTGCGGCCGCCGCCCTTGGCGAGATAGAGCGCGCGATCGCAACGCTCGACCAGGTCGCTGATCGCCTCGCCCGCACGGTACTGCGCCACCCCGATCGATACGCTGATGCCGGGCAGGACCTCGCCGGTCGAACGACGCGTGATCGTGGCTTCGGCGATTGCGCGCCTGATGCCTTCGGCGATCTCGGCGCAGGCGGCGAGACCGGCATCCGGCAGCACAGCCATCAGCTCCTCACCGCCATAGCGGGCCGGCAGATCCTGCGTGCGAACCTTGTCGCGCAGCACCTTCGCGATCAGGCGCAGCACCTGGTCACCGACGCCGTGCCCGTAACTGTCGTTGAAGGACTTGAAGTGGTCGATGTCGAGCATCAGCACGCTGAGCGGCTCACCCCAGGCCGCAGTCGCCTGCGCCTTGCGCAGAAATTCGTCGAGCGCCCGCCGGTTGGCAAGGCCCGTCAACGTGTCGGTCCGGGCGCGCTCCTCGGACCGCGACAGCGAATCGCGGATCTTGTCGAGCTCGCGGGTCTTTTCCGCAAAGCCCGCTTCCAGCTGCGTCGCCCTGGTGGCGGCGCGGGCCAGCTCATTCATGAGCTGGGCAACCAGCACCTTCGGGTCGACACCGGCCTTGCCCTGGTCGGCCACCCGGCTGATGACCTGCATCTGCGAGTGATTGTCGGCGATCGCGGTCGCCAGAAATTCCTTGGCCGCACCCATCACGGCCTGCAGCCGCTCGGACGTGTCGACCATGACGGCGCTCACCTGGGGGGCGACGTAGGTCTCGAACAGATCCTGGTTGGTTCGGGCGTCGAACGGGCGATTGTGGTCGATCAGGAGATCGATCGCGTTGCGCAGATCGTCGTGGCCGCCCGCGAAATATTGGTACCAGACCGCAAAATTGGCCGGGGTCGGCGCAATCCGCTGTTCGGCCATGCTGCGCACCGCCCGTCCGGCGATGGAGGCGGCATAGTCGTAATCGGGATCGTCGAAGCTGGAATACATTTGCGGTAACGCGGTCCTGTCGGGCCGCAAAGTGGCACTGACCCCTTAATCACACCCGAACGCGGACCCTCGTAGTTATGCGGAGGCGGCCTCAAAGTTCCAGATGGCGGCAACCCATTGACCCCCCGACGTCTTCTATGGCCTAGTCCGCCGTCTTGAGACGGCCGAACCCACGAAAACCCCAACGATTCCATGACCTCCGAACGCTATAACGCCCGCGACGCCGAACCGCGCTGGCAACGCCTCTGGGATGAGCAGGCGATCTTCGTCTCCAAGAACGATGATCCGCGGCCGAAATATTACGTGCTCGAGATGTTCCCCTACCCTTCCGGGCGCATCCATATCGGCCACGTCCGGAATTACACGCTGGGCGACGTGCTGGCCCGCTTCATGCGCGCCAAGGGCTTCAACGTGCTGCATCCGATGGGTTGGGACGCCTTCGGCCTGCCGGCCGAGAACGCCGCCATCGAGCGCAAGGTCGCGCCCAAGGCCTGGACCTACGACAACATCGCCGCGATGAAGAAACAGCTCCGCTCGATCGGGCTGTCGCTGGACTGGAGCCGCGAATTCGCGACCTGTGACCCCAGCTATTACAAGCATCAGCAGAAGATGTTTCTGGACATGCTCGCCGCCGGCCTCGCCGAGCGCGAGAAGCGCAAGCTGAACTGGGATCCGGTCGACATGACCGTGCTCGCCAACGAGCAGGTCATCGACGGCCGCGGCTGGCGCTCGGGTGCGATCGTCGAACAGCGCGAGATGAGCCAGTGGGTCTTCAAGATCACGAAGTACTCGCAGGAATTGCTGTCGGCACTGGATGGGCTGGACCGCTGGCCCGACAAGGTGCGCCTGATGCAGCGCAACTGGATCGGCCGCTCCGAGGGCCTCTTGATCCGTTTCGCGCTGGACGCAGCGACGACGCCCGCCGGCGAGACCGAGCTGAAGATCTTCACCACGCGCCCCGACACGCTGTTCGGCGCAAAATTCATGGCGATCTCGGCGGATCATCCGCTGGCGCAGGCGGCGGCTGCGAAAAACCCTGAACTCGCGGAGTTCATCTCCGACATCAAGAAAATCGGCACTGCACAGTCGATCATCGACACCGCGGAGAAGCAGGGATTCGACACCGGCATCCGCGCGCTGCATCCTTTCGACCCGAGCTGGCAGCTGCCGGTCTATGTCGCCAATTTCGTGCTGATGGAATACGGCACCGGCGCGATCTTCGGCTGCCCGGCACACGACCAGCGCGACCTCGACTTCGTCAACAAGTACGATCTCGGCAACACGCCGGTGGTCTGCCCCGAGGGCCAGGATCCGAAGTCCTTCGTCATCACCGACACCGCCTATGACGGTGACGGCCGCATGATCAATTCGCGCTTCCTCGACAGCATGACGATCGAGCAGGCCAAGGACGAGGTCGCGAAGCGCCTGGAAAACGAGCTGCGCGGCAACGCGCCGGTCGGCGAGCGCCAGGTCAATTTCCGCCTGCGCGACTGGGGCATCTCGCGCCAGCGCTATTGGGGCTGCCCGATCCCCGTCATCCACTGCCCGACCTGCGACGTGGTGCCGGTGCCGGATGCCGATTTGCCAGTGGTGCTGCCGGAGGATGTGAGCTTCGACAAACCCGGCAACGCGCTCGATCACCACCCGACCTGGAAGCACGTCACCTGCCCCAAATGCGGCGGCAAAGCCCAGCGCGAAACCGACACCATGGACACCTTCGTGGATTCGTCCTGGTACTTCGCCCGCTTCACCGATCCCTGGAACGAGACTTCGCCGACGACGCCCGATGTCGCCAACCGGATGCTGCCGGTCGACCAATATATCGGCGGTGTCGAGCACGCGATCCTGCATCTGCTCTACAGCCGCTTCTTCACCCGCGCGATGAAGGCGACCGGGCACCTCGCGCTGGACGAGCCGTTCGCCGGCATGTTCACGCAAGGCATGGTGGTGCACGAGACCTATCAGAAGGCGGACGGCACCTATGTGCAGCCGGCCGAGGTCAAGGTCGATGTCGACGGCAACGGCCGCCGCGCGACGTTGCTCGGCACGGGCGAGGACATCACGATCGGCCCGATCGAGAAGATGTCCAAGTCCAAGAAGAACACGGTCGACCCCGACGACATCATCGCGACCTACGGCGCCGACGTCGCCCGCTGGTTCATGCTGTCGGATTCCCCGCCCGACCGCGACGTGATCTGGAGCGACG
>JAEYTQ010000450.1 GCA_023433965.1 Pseudomonadota bacterium
TCTGGAACCGATCATGCCGTTTGAAAACTACAGGACCAGCCGCATTCTCGTGACCGGGGGCGCCGGTTTCATCGGATCGCATCTCTGCGAGCGACTGCTCGATGCCGGCGCGGAGGTGGTGTCCGCAGACAATTATTTCACTGGCAGCCGGCGCAACATCGCCCATCTGATCGCAAATCCGCTGTTCGAGGCGGTCCGGCACGACGTCACCTTCCCGCTCTACATCGAGGTCGACGCGATCTTCAACCTGGCCTGCCCGGCCTCGCCGATCCACTACCAGCGCGATCCCGTGCAGACCACCAAGACCTCGGTGCACGGCGCCATCAATATGCTCGGGCTCGCCAAGCGGCTGAAGGCGCGTATCTTCCAGGCATCGACCAGCGAGGTCTATGGCGATCCGCTGATCCATCCCCAGACCGAGGACTACTGGGGCAACGTCAACCCGATCGGCATCCGTTCCTGCTACGACGAAGGCAAGCGCTGCGCCGAGACGCTGTTCTTCGACTATTGGCGCCAGCACGGCCTGCCGATCAAGGTCGCACGCATCTTCAACACGTATGGTCCGCGCATGCAGCCGAATGACGGGCGCGTGGTGTCGTCCTTCATCGTCCAGGCGCTCAAGGGCGAGCCGATCACCGTGTTCGGCGACGGCGGTCAGACCCGCTCGTTCTGCTATGTCGACGACCTCGTCGAGGCCATCATGCGGTTGATGGCGAGCGCGGAAGACGTCACCGGCCCGATCAATCTCGGCAACAATTCCGAGTTCACGATCCGGGAGCTCGCCGAAAAGGTCATCAAGCTCACGGGCTCGCGTTCCAAGCTGGAATTCAAGCCGCTGCCGCAGGACGATCCGCGTCAGCGTCAGCCCGACCTCGCCAAGGCGAAGGCGGTGCTGAACTGGGAGCCGAAGGTTGCGCTCGAGGATGGGCTGAAGGAGACGATCGCCTATTTCAAGCATTCACTCGAGCTGACTTGATTGCCCGCGCGGCGGACATTCAAGCCAGCAAATGCCATTCTGGACCGGGCGAAGCCGCCCCCATCACGTTATCCCCATTGAGATCCTGCTGGAAGCTCGCCTCCAGCGATTTAAGCGCAGCGTTTGAGCCCGAAACGACGCCGCCAACTGCGTTCGAGACCACGTTGCCGCTCGCGTCGGTATTCCAGACCGTGTACTGATCAGCGCCCTGCAGATGCAGCGCGACCTGGTAGCCGCCAGCTGTCTGCTCCACCCCCACGAAGTTCCAGCTGCCGAACTGGCCCGCGGACACCGTGGTGCCGCCGTATTTGAGCGCTGGGCCCGTTCCTCCGGCAATCGGGTTGAAGTAGAAATTGTCCCCGACCTGAACGAGGCTCGTAGATCCGAACGTCTCGATCACCGCGGCTCCCGCTGAAGCCGAGCTAACCGTGACGCCATCACCATTGAGGTCCTGGTGAAAGCTGGGTTCCTGCGCCTGCAAAGCCAGGCTGGATCCCGAGACGACGCCACCCACCGCATTCGACACCACGTTGCCGTTCGCGTCGGTATTCCAGACCGTATATTGATCGCTGCCCGGCAGCTTCAACGCGACCACATAGCCGCTGCCCGTCTGCTCGACGCCCGTGAAGGTCCAGCTGCCGAACTGGCCGGCAGAGACGACGGAGCCGGCATATTTGAGCGTCGGCCCCACCCCGCCGGAAGTGGGGTTGAAGTAGAAGTTCGAGCCGATCTGAACGAGCTTCGTCGCACCGAAGGATTCGATCACGATCGTAGGAATGCCGATCGTGCCGTTTGCATTCAAATCCTGATGAAAGCTCGTCTCCAGGGATTCGAGGGCGGAGCTCGATCCCGAAACGACGCCGCCGACCGCATTGCTCACCACGTTGCCGCTCGCATCGGTTATCCAGACCGTATACTGATCGCTCCCAGGCAGATGCAGCGCGACCTGATAGCCGCTGCCTATCTCTTCTGCGCCAATGAACGTCCAGCTCCCGAACCGTCCGAGCGTGACGGCAGTGCCGGAATATTTGAGGACGGGGCCGACCCCGCCCGAGTTGGGATTCAGATAGTAAGTGCTGTTCTCCAAGACCAGGCTGGTCGCGCCGAAGGATTCGATCACGGTCGTGGGAATTCCGATCGTGCCATCGCCGTTCAGGTCCTGATTGAAGCTCGTCTCCTTCGCTTCGAAGACTTGACTGGTCCCCGAGACGATCCCTCCGACGGCATTGCCGGTGACGTTGCCGTTCGCGTCCGTTCTCCAGACGGTATATTGATCGCTGCCGGGCAGATGAAGCACGACTTCGTAACCGCTGCCGGCCTGTTCCGCCGCGATGAATGTCCAGCTTCCGAACTGTCCCGCCGTCACGGCGCTGCCGGAATACTTCAGGACAGGACCCGTTCCCCCTGAAGCCGGCCTTAGATAGTAGTTGTTGCCGGCAAGGACCAAACTGGTCGAGCCCAGCGCTTCGATGATCGACGGAATGAACGCGGAAGCGGCGAAGGTGCCATCTGCAAACCGAACATACTCCACTCCATTCAGGGTGTCCGTTCCATCAGGCGAGGCAGAACGCTGGTCCGCGACTGTATACGTCTGGGTGTTCGCGTCGTAGGTGACGACATAGCTGGCTGCATATCCCGAAAACACCGCCACGTCGGTGCCGGAGCCGCCGAAGATGCTGTCGTTCCCGCCGCCACCGGTGAGGGTGTCGTTACCGCCGCCGCCGTTCAGCATGTTGGCAATGGCATTGCCTACGATCGTGTCGTTGCCGGACCCGCCTATGGCGTTGTCGATGTAGGAGCGCGCGTCGCCGTTATAGAGATAGGCGTTGTAGACGTTGCCCGACGCGTAATGGCCGTTGCCGAGATTGGCCAGTTGCACGGGAGAGAACACCGACGACGCACCGGGATTGAGGTTGATGCTCAGGTTCGTCGTGTAGTTCGAGAGATCATAGGTATCGACACCGCCACCGTCCCAGACGGTCTCGTAGATGCGATTGGCCGAGCCGCCGACGCCGCCGCCCGGTGCGAGCTGACCGACGCCGTTGATGAACTGCTGTCCCGTGGTCGGATTCCAGGTGTAGACGGTGTTGCCGCTATGCGTCGTGTAGTCCGCGCCGTACATCGTCTGCAGCGCGAGGATATCGTTGGCCATGTAGGTCTGCGAATATCCGTAGGCTTCGTTGGTGTAGCCGCCGGTAGTCGAAGCGCCGACATAGCTGCGATAGCTCATGACGGTGTATTCGCTGCTGTCATGCGCGCTCGGCAACGCGACGTTGCCGGGGCCGCCCGCCTCCTGGCTGTGCTTGAGGCCGAGCGCGTGGCCGAGCTCGTGCATCGCGGTCGTGAAGTAGTAGTTCCCGAGCTTCGCAAGCGAGAAATTGTACTGGGTTCCGAACCAGATGTCGCCGCCGGGCGCGTAATTGCCGGGATAGTAGGCGTAGGCGGTCGGGTTGGCCGCAGGCGACTGCGCGATCATGATGTCGGCGCCGTTCGTGCCCGCATACTGGATGTTGGCGTTGGTGTAGCCGAGGATCAATCCGATCGCGTAGTTGATCGCCGCCTGGATTTGTGTGGGCACCGAGGCAAAGCCGGACCTGGTCGGCTCGCCGTCGCCGCCGGAGTAAGGATTCGAATAGTCGCCCGGCGAGTCGGGAAAGCTGTAGGTGATCGTGCCGGACCACTTTATGCCGGATAGCAGGCCATCGATCTCGGCGTTGTTGGTGGCACTGACGAAAACAGCGTTGGCCAATTGACTCTCCAGAGCGACGCGTCGGGCGCGATTCGCCGCGACGGCACATGATTCTAGCTTGAGAGTTAAAGGTTTGGTGTAAATGGGGCAGCGCTGCCTGCCCTCTTCCATAAGGCCTCGTTAGTCATCAAATCCCGTAGTCGTACGGGACACGAACGACGTCCGCTGTTCCCGCGGCATCCGTATTTGCAGGGGTTCATGAAACGATCTTCCGTTCCGGCCATTCTGCTCGGCGCCCTGATCGCGCTTGCGGGATCGCCCCATCAACCTTTCGGAGGACTGCCAGCCATGGCGCAGAAAGCCAATACGGATGCCGCAGGCAGCGAGGGCAACAAGGCGGGACGCGCGCCCTCCATGCCCATGGCGCGCGATCCTGCCGCTGCGGTGGCGGAGGAGTACGAAGCCGCCCGCCGGAAGGGAACGCGGGAGGCGTTCGAGCTCTTCATAGCGCGTCACGGGGACGACCCGCTGGCGGAGCAGGCCCGCGCGGAATTGCAGCGCCTGTCGCGCTGATCTCAGGCACCCTGTCAGGCACGGCATTTCGGCAGGCGGCATCGGCGTCGGCCCGGCTTGCCGCATGATCTTTCGGCACTATGGTTGTCCCGCATTCTGTCCCGGAGCCTTTCTCGATGCCCTTTCCGCATGCCTCGGAAGCCCTGTCGCGCTTCACCGTGCTCGATCTGACCCGCGTCCGCTCCGGGCCGACCTGCGTGCGGCAGCTCGCGGACTGGGGCGCCAACGTCGTCAAGATCGACGCGCTAACCGAGGATGCGGGCGGCGAGCAGCCGGGAGGCCCGCGACGCGGTTCCGACTTCCAGAATTTGCACCGCAACAAGCGGGCGATGACGCTGAACCTGAAGGACGAACGCGGGCTCGCGGTCTTCAAGCGGCTCGCCGCCAAGGCTGACGTCGTGGTCGAGAATTTCCGGCCCGACGTGAAAAAGAAGCTCGGCATCGACTATGACAGCCTCGCCGCGATCAACCCGCGCATCGTCTATGGCAGCATCTCCGGTTTCGGCCAGGACGGGCCCTACCTCAAGCGGCCCGGCTTCGATCAGATCGCCCAAGGCATGGGCGGGCTGATGTCTATCACCGGCGCGCCGGGCGAAGGACCGATGCGGGTCGGCATTCCCGTCGCCGACCTCAGCGCCGGCCTGTTCTGCGCCATGGGCATCCTCACCGCGCTGCTCGAGCGCGAGGTCTCGGGCAAGGGACAATGGGTGCAGACCTCGCTGCTCCAGGCCCAGATCTTCATGCTCGACTTCCAGGCCGCGCGCTGGCTGATGGAGAAGGAAGTCGCAAAGCAGGCCGGCAACAACCATCCAACCAGCATTCCGACCGGAGTGTTCAAGACCTCCGACGGCTACATCAACATTGCCACGACCGGGGGGCGGATCTGGGAGCGCTGCGCGCAGGCCATCGGCGCGCCCGAGCTCTACCGGCATCCCGACTATGCGACGGCCCCCGCCCGCTCCAAGAACCGCGATGCGCTCAACGCCGAGATCGAGAAGCGCACGGTGACGAAGTCGACCGAGACCTGGGTTCGCGAGCTCAACGAGGCCGGCGTACCCTGCGGGCCGATCTATGCCATCGACCAGATGTTCGAGGACGCGCAGGTCAAGCATCTCGGCATTGCGCAGGACGTGCCGAACGACGAAGGCCGGCATCTCCGTCTCGTCGGCCAGCCCGTGACGCTGTCGCGCACGCCGAGCAGGATGGCGGCCCGGCCGCCGGAGTTCGGCGAGCAGACCGACGAGGTGCTGAAGGAGTTCGGCTTCGCCGACGACGAGATTGCAGGGCTCAGAGACGCGAAGGTGGTGTGACCTGCAGCATGATCCGGAAAGGCACGAAGCGGTTTTCCGGAAGGATCATGCGTCAAGGACAACCTGAAGCGCGATGACGTTTCATCCAAATCTCGTCCGCTTCAGGCCGGAAAACGACGATGCCCGGCGAGATTGCCGGGCATCGAAGTCAGTTCGCGCTGGACTGCTCAGTATTTTGCAACGACGGGCGTCGGGGTGAACGCATAGTTGAAGCCGGCGCGCAGCACGTGGTCGTGGAAGCTCACGTCCGCCTGGTTGAAGGTCCCCGCGAAGTAGGTCTTGCTGCCGAAATCCAAGTAGAGGTATTCGAGCTTGGCCGACCAATTGCGGGTGAACTTCCGTTCGACGCCTGCGCCGACCGTCCAGCCGATCCGGGTATCGCTGCTGGTCGCCCCCGGCCCGATCGGAAAGGCGAACCCGCCGAGCGGGGTCGTGCCGCCGAGACCCGGGCCGAAAACCTGGATGCCGAGGGTGGTCGCGGACGAGTATTTGAACTCGCCGACGGCAAGACCACCGGTCGCGTACCAGAGCGTCTGCGGATCCGACAAGACGCCGACGCGCCCGCGGAACGTCGCGAACCACTGCAGATCGTAGGAAAGATTCGCGGTGAGGGAAGCGATGGAGTTGAAGTCGGTGCCGATGGGGAGACCGATGATATTGGAACCGTAGCGCGCGGTGGTCGTGGTCACCGTGCGCGACGACCGCTCGCCGGTGGCCTGAATGTCGCCCTCGAGGCCGACGACCCATTTCGGATCGACCTGCCAATTATAGCCCAGCTGTCCGCCGGCCAGCCACCCGTCGACATTCTGGCCGAACGCGCCGAATTGTGTGACCGGGAAGGGCAATGCGATCGGCGCCACCGTGGTCTCCGCCCTGCCCCAGCTGTATCCGGCGTTCAATCCGGCGTAGAAACCCGTCCAACTCCAGACCGGATCGACGACGGCCGGCGCCTTCACATAGGGTTTCGATGCCAGATCAGCAGCCAATGCGCCGGTCGTGACCAGCGAGGCCGCGACCATTCCAATCACAATCCGCTTCATTGCAATGCCCCGTGCCAAACGAAAAACGTACGAGGAGCATATGCGCGAGGGCGGGTTCAGGCTGTCGCGCAGCAGCAACATTCCGAGACAACCACTAGGCGTAAACAACGGGACTATCGCGACATAGAGGACTAGAGGCCTGATATAATTTAACTTTTCACTTTGCCGCTGTTTTATGCAGCTGGCTCCGGCCGAGGCGGCCAAGCAAGCCGTCGATCACGGGCCAGAACAGCAGCAGAATCGCCAAGGTCGTGATCGAGCCGACCAGAGCGTTCGACCAGAACACCTTCAGCGTTCCCCCGGAGCCGATCATGGACAGGCGGAAGGCATCCTCGGCGCGATTGCCGAGCACGAGCGCGAGGGTGAACGGCGCCAGTGGAATGCCGATCTTCTTGAAGACGTAACCGACCACGCCGAAGCCGAGCATCAGCCAGATGTCGAACATCGCGTTCTGGATCGCGTAGGCGCCGATCGCGCAGGACACCACGATCATTGGCGCCACGGCGGCGAACGGCACGCGCAGAATAGAGGCGAAGAT
>JAEYTQ010000022.1 GCA_023433965.1 Pseudomonadota bacterium
TCGCCCGGGGTCACTGGCCGATTTGCAGCCGGTTCTCCTGAATTCTGTCTGGTCGCACGTTGGTCATCACATCCTGTGTCTGGGATGCGCCGGTGTCCGAGCGGCATCCACACGTCAGGCCGTCAGCGAAACGCCGACGGTCAGATGGCAGGCTGAAAAGCCGATGCAAACGCACGGCTCGAAATTTAGCCTACGCTGAATTTAGGTATGCCCCGCGCCAGATCAATTGCGACATTTGGCCGGCTTGGCCCAGCGTAAGGGCGCCTGGAACCGGCACGTGAGGCAGCGGTCGCTACCTATCCTCGGGTTCACCGACCTGGGCCGCCCGTTCGGCGGTGTCGCGAAATCGCGCGGCCCCCGCGAGCACCGTCAGCGCGATCGGGGTCGTCACGACGCAGAACGCCACGATCAGGATTTCATGCAACACCGGTCTGCTCTCCAGGACCGAGAAGCAGACCATTGAGGCGCTTGCGATGAGGACGACGCCGAGCGTCGTCCCGAGCGTCGGCGCATGAACCCGCTCGTAGAACGAGCCGAGCCACAGCAGACCGAGCGAGCCCACCAATGTGACGGAGGCGCCGAGCAGAACAAGAATGGCTGTGAGAGCAGCAGCCCAGGGTGGCAGATGTTCGATGCCGATCATTCGATCACCTCGCCGCGCAGCAGGAACTTGGCCAATGCGACGGTCCCGATGAAACCGAACAGCGCCACGGCCAGAGCTGCTTCGAAATAGAGCGTTGCGCCGGACCGGATCCCGAACGTCAGAAGCAGCAACATCGCGTTGACGGACAACGTGTCGAAGCCGAGGACGCGATCCTGCGCGCGAGGTCCAAGCAGGATCCGGACGGCACCGCAACCGATCGCCAGTCCCAGGAGCACCTGGGCGGCGACGAGAGAGTAGATCAGCAACTGGCTCATTCGAATATCTCCAGCAGATGCCGTTCGTAACGGCCCTTGATCGTGCGAATCCACTCGTCTTCCTCGACGAGGTTCAGCACGTGGATCGTCAGCAAACCTTTCGGGGCGTCGAAATTCACCCACAACGTTCCCGGAGTCGAGGTGATGATGCAGGCCAACACGGCCAGCCCGTACGGATTGCGCATCTCGAGGGAAATGTTCACGAACCCCGGCTTTCGCTCTCGCCGCCCGAAACCGAGAACGATCCCGGCAACCGCCAAATTGGAATGGACGATGTCGATCATCACCCGTCCCAGCAGTCGCAGCATGACGCCGGGGCGTCTGAGGCGCGTGCGCGGCAGCTCCAGCACGGTCAGGATCCACCCGCCCGCCAGCGCGACCAGGCAGCCGAGCAGGACGTGTCCGGCCGTGACCGCTTGATTGAGCAGCAGCCACAATGCGAGCAGGCAGAAGCTCACGATCGGAAACGGCAGCAAGCGCGTCATTTGCCCTCCACGCGGCGGCCGCCCTGGGGGCCGGCCTGAAGCACGTCGCTGACGTAACCCGCCGGCGCGTGAAGGGATTGAGCGGTGGCCTGCATGAAGCGGATCACGGGACCGGCCAGGACCGTTTGAGCGGCGCAGATCATCAGCAGGAAGATGACCGGCGCCATTTCGATGGCGCGGACGCGGGGCACCGTGCGATCGGGCGAGGCCCAGAAGATGCGGAGTCCCGCGCGTGACATCGCCACCAGCGTCGCGAAACCGGAGAGAATCAACACGACGAGAAGCGCCCATCCGCTGCCGGGAACGGCACCGCTCCGGTCGCCAGGATTGAGCGCGGCAGCGAGCAGCGCAAACTTGGCGATGAACCCGGACAGAGGCGGCAGTCCGGCGATGACCAGCGCGCAGCCGATGAAGGCGACACCGAGCAATCCCATGGTGGCCACGATGGCGATGCCGACGTCCTCTTCCGCTTCGTCCGCCTCGTCCTCATCTCCATAGGCTTCGCGGGTGACGGCGATCACGTCCGCGCCAGGTTCGCGGCCGCGTTCGATGAGCTCGACGAGCAGGAAGAAGGCGCTGATGCCGAGCGTCGAGCTGACGAGGTAGAACAGTGCGCCGCTGGTGACGCCGGCTTGTCCGATCCCCGTGGCGGCGAGCACCGTTCCGGACGACACGAGCACCGAAAAGCCGCCGAGGCGGGTGGTGTCCTGCGATGACAACGTGCCGATCGTTCCGAACGCGATCGTTGCCAGCCCGCCCCACAGCAGCCAGTCGCTGCCGAAGCCGGCCGATGCGCCGGCGCCCTCGCCGAAAAGCAGCAGCGACAGACGCAGGACGATGTAGACGCCGACCTTCGTCATGATCGCGAAGATCGAGGCCACCGGCGGACTTGCGGCCGCATAGGCCGTTGGCAGCCAGAAGCTCACGGGCCACATCCCGGCCTTGACCAGGAAGGCGACCGCCAGCACGCCGGCACCCGCTTCGAGCAAGCCGCGGCTCTCCGGTGCGACGGTGGACACGCGTGCTGCGAGATCGGCCATGTTGAGCGTGCCAGTGACGCCGTAGATCAGGGCGACCCCGATCAGAAACAGCAGCGAGGCCGCCAGGTTCACGACGATGTAATGCAGTCCTGCCTTCACCCGCGCAAGGCCGGAGCCATGCAGCAGAAGGCCGTACGATGCCGCCAGCAACAATTCGACGAACACGAACAGGTTGAAGAGATCGCCCGTGAGGAAGGCGCCGTTGAGGCCCATCAGGAGGAATTGGAACAGCGAATGGAAATGCGCCCCCGCGCGGTGCCAGCGGGCAAGCGAGAACACCACGGATGCCAGCGCCAGCACGCTGGTCAGGAGCAGCATGAGGGCGGACAGCCGATCGAGAACGAGGACGATTCCGAACGGAGCAGGCCAGTTGCCCAGACGATAGACCTCTCTGGTTCCGGAGTCGGACATTGCGAGCAAGACCGCTGCGATGCAAACGAGGGCAACCGTTGCGGCGACGTTGAGGCCAGCCACGACGGCCCGGTGCTTTTCGCCGTTGAGCAGCAGCATGCCGGCCCCCGCCAGCAAGGGCAGGAGGATGGGTGTGATGATGAGACCTGCAATGCCGCTCACGCTTCCGGCTCCTGTCCGTCCACATGATCGGTCCGTGCCAGGCCGCGCGAAGCGAGCAGGACCACCAGGAACAATGCCGTGGTCGCGAAACTAATGACGATTGCAGTCAGCACGAGCGCCTGGGGCAGCGGGTCCGCATATTTCGACGGATCGCCGATCTCCTTTGCGAGGAGCACCGGAGCGCCGGTCCGCGCTCGTCCCATGGCCACGATGAAGAGATTGACCGCGTAGGAGAGCAACGACAGTCCGACGATGACCTGAAATGTGCGCGGCCTGAGAATCAGCCACACGCCGGACGCCGCAAGCGTGCCGATACCGATCGCCAGCACGAGCTCCATCAGACCAGTCCCTCCTTCGCTGGCTCGCCGGCCAGGGGAAGATCGGTCTGGGGCGGCTTTCCGTAGCGACGCAACGATTGATGGGCGATCGCGATGAGCATCAGCACCGTCGCGCCGACCACGAGCGAGAACACGCCGACGTCGAACAGGAAGGCGCTGGCCGTGGGGACGCGGCCGACCAGGGGCAGCTCGGCATAGGCAAAGTACGAGGTCAGGAAGGGATATCCGACGACGCAGGCCGCGGCTCCCGTACAGCCTGCAAGCAGGAGCCCGACGGCCATCCAGCGCACCGGCAGGACGTGAAGCCGGGCTTCCACCCATATCGTGCCGCGAGCCATGTACTGCAGGATGAACGCGGTCGCCATGGCGACGCCGGCCACGAAGCCGCCACCCGGAAGGTCATGCCCGCGCAGCAGGAGGAAGATCGCAACGACGCCGATCACCGGAAACAGCAGCGCCATGATCAGCGCCGCAGTCTGCGTCGTCTCCTTGGCGGTGTCTCCCTTCTGTCGATCGGGATGCGCTTCGTCGCGGCTATTTTGGGCGTGCTGCTGTTCGGGAACGGGAATGCTCTCGGGCGCCGGACGGAAGCGGCGCAGGAGCGCGTAGACGGTCAGTGCGACCACCGCAAGCACGGTGATCTCACCCAACGTGTCGAACCCGCGGAAGTCCACCAGGATGACGTTGACCACGTTGGTTCCGCCGGCTTTCGTGTACGCGTTCTCGACGAAGTATCGCGAAATGCTCTCGGTGCCGGGGAGCTGCATCACAGCGAGCGCGAGCGCGGCCAGTCCGACGCCGACGAAGAGCGCGATGGAAAAGTCGCGAATGCGATGCCAGCGAATCCTGCGATCCGCCTCGTCCGGACCGGCCGGTCCGACGCGTTTCGGCAACCATCGCAGGCCGAGCAGGAGGAGGACCGTCGTGACCGTCTCGACCACGATCTGGGTCAGCGCAACATCGGGCGCGGACAACCACACGAAGCTGACGCAGGTCACGAGGCCGGCAGTCCCGAGCAGGATCAATGCGACCACGCGATGGAATTTCGCCTGGACCGCAGCGCCGATGGCGCAGGCGCCACCGACCGCCCAGAGCAACGCGAAGGGGAGATCGAACTTGCCGCCGAACGGATTCGCCAGCGGAATGCCCCGCGAAGAGAGCGGCAGCAGGGCAGCGACGCAGGCGACACCGGCCAGGATCCTCAATTGTGGCTGGAGACGTCTCGTCCCGAGAACGCTCGCAAGCCATCGTGCGAGGCGCCAGGATAAGGTCACCATCATCAAGTCGAAAATCTGCTTGCCGTTGAACCGGTTGAGCAGCGGCGGTCCTTCATTGACGAGGAGATAGG
>JAEYTQ010000035.1 GCA_023433965.1 Pseudomonadota bacterium
GGCACGGTGTCGAGCGCGGCGCGCAGATTCGCGTCCTCGGTCGATGCGACGCTGTTGAAGCCGAGCTCGGCGCTGGCCTCGACGGGAATGCAGAGCTTCTCGCACACCGCGTAATTGATCTCGGCGCGCAAGGTCACGGGCTTGTCGGCGGCCTTGGCGACGATGCGCAAGGGCAGCACGATCTGGTCGCGATAACCGATCGAATGGCCGCCCGCGCCGTCGTCGAATTTTTGCGGCGCCGGCCACATGACCGTCACGGCTTCGACATTGTCGGACTTGGAGAAGTCGAACCGCGGTGGGACGCCGGAATCGCCGGGCGTGCGCCAGTAGGTCTTCCAGCCGGGCTGGAGCTGGAAGGCGATACCGCCGAGCAGGACGGCGCCACTGCGCGATCCCGCCAGCAGCCGCACGGCGGAATGTCCGTCGCGCTGCCAAGGCGAAGCGTCGTCGGCGCGGGCAGCGAGAGCCAAGGACGACGCAAGCAGGGTTGTCGCGACACCTATCGCCGCACGCAGGGGAACAATGCTGGACATGGTACGTCTTTACAGGGTCGGCCTCGGCCAAACCATTGAATTGCTTGTGATGGACGCACTCGAATCAAGCCGGCGCAAGCCTTGATTTGACAGCCGCCCGGCCCGACATCAGGATAGGAATTGAAACCGGAGTGCTTCAGCGATGACTCCCACAGGCAAGAGGACGGGCGAAAGCACCCGCGGCTCGGGCACAGCGCTGCCCAGTTCGGCTGGTTATCTCGACGGCCGGCTCCTGATCGCAATGCCCGTGATGGGCGATTCGCGCTTCGAGCGCTCGGTGATCTATCTCTGCGCCCATTCGGCCGAGGGCGCGATGGGCATCATCGTCAACCACCCGGCCGGCAGCATCGATTTCCCCGAGCTCCTTCAGCAGCTCGGCATCATCAAGAAGGGCGAGCACATCAAGCTGCCGGAGAATGCCGAAAGCATGAAGGTGCTGCGAGGCGGCCCCGTCGACACCGGCCGCGGCTTCGTGCTGCATTCCAGCGATTTCTACATCGAGAACGCGACCTTGCGGATCGACGACGGCGTCTGCCTCACGGCGACCGTCGACATCCTGCGCGCCATCGCCAAAGGCTCCGGCCCCAAGCACGCAATCCTCGCGCTCGGCTATGCCGGTTGGGCACCGGGCCAGCTCGAGACCGAGATCCAGAGCAACGGCTGGCTGCATTGCGATGCCGATGCGGATCTGATTTTCGGCGACGACGTCGACGACAAGTACAATCGCGCCCTGCAGAAGATCGGCATCGATCCCGGCATGCTCTCCAACGAGGCCGGGCACGCCTAGCCGGCGAGTGCTTGGTACCTCTCTCGCATCGTCATTGCGAGCGCAGCGAAGCAATCCAAAATCTTTCCACGGAGGCAGCCTGGTTGCTTTGTCGCTTCGCTCCTCGCAATGACGATGGCGCCTACTCAGCCGCCTGCTGCTGCACCGTCGGCTCGGTCCCCGCCACCGTCGCGCGGCGCATGTCGCGCGGCTGCGACTGGTCGTAGCGGCGGACGCGGTGCATGGTCTGGCGGTTGTCCCACATCACGAGGTCGTGCAGCTTCCATTTATGGACGTAGACGAATTCCGGCTGCGTCGCGTGCTCGTTGAGATCGCGCAGCAACAGCCGGCCCTCGGGGACGCTCATCCCGACCACCTTGCCGGCATGCGATGACAAATACAGCGACTTGCGGCGATGCACGGGATGGGTCCGCACCAGCCGTTGCAGCACCGGCTTGAACATCTCCTTCTCGTCGTCGGTGTATTCGGTGAAGCCGAGCGAACCGCGCGAATACATCAGCGAATGTTCGCAAACGAGGTCCTCGATCTCCGCCTTGGTCTCGTCGTCAAGCGCGTCATAGGCGGCGCGCATGTCGGCGAATTCGGTGTTGCCGCCCTTCGGATTCACCACGCGCGCCGACAGCAGCGAGAATTTCGCGGGAATGGGGCGGAACGAGCTGTCGGAGTGCCAGAGGCAATTGCCGAGATTGAACAGATGCGTGCGGCTGTCCTTTGGCAGCGGCTTGCCGTCCTTGCCGAGATTGGAGACGTCGTTCAGGCCGGATTGCAGCCGGTAATCCTTGGCCTTGGTCACCGTGCCGCCGCGCGCATCCTCGCGCTGACCGAAGTTCAGCGCAAAGGCCATCTGCTGTTCGTCGGTGATGTCCTGGTCGTGGAAGACGAGCACCGCGTATTTGTCCATGGCGGCCTCGACCTCGCGCGCTTCGTCCGCCGTGAGCGGCTTGCGCAAATCGAGGCCGGACACCTCGCCGACAAAATGCTTCTGAAGCTGCCGGATGGCGATCGTCATGGCGTTTCTCCCGCGGGTCGCGAGCGGTTGGCCCCGCTCTGTCGGTGAAAAAGCTACTCTCGCACTCGCACTTGTCAACGCTTCGAGCGCATGGCTCTCACGCGTTCCGCGCCATCAGCCCGCCGTCGACCGGGAGCACCGCGCCGATGAGGAACGATGCCGCCGGCAGGCACAGGCTGAGAGTCATGTGCGCGACCTCTTCGGGGTCGCCATAGCGGCCGAGCGCGGTGCGGCGCTTGGCGTAGGTGGTCTTGTGCTCCTCCGGGATGCGGTCGGTGATCGCCGTTCGGATCGGACCCGGGCAGATGCAGTTGACGGTGATGCCCTCGCGGCCGAGCTCCACGGCGAGCGAACGCGTCAGGCTCGCAACGCCGCCCTTCGCTGCCGAATACGGGCTGTGCAGCGCGGTGGCCCCGAGCGCCTCGGTCGAGGCGATGTTGACGATGCGCGGGCTGTTCGACTTGCGCAGGTGGGGCAGGGCAGCGCGGATGATGCGCGGATGCGCCGTCAACATCACGGCGATGCCTTTGGCCCAGGCCTCCTCATAGGTCTCGTCGTCGATCGCGACGCGCACGGAGATGCCGGCATTGTTGATCACGATGTCGAGTCCGCCGAAATGCGCGGC
>JAEYTQ010000079.1 GCA_023433965.1 Pseudomonadota bacterium
ACAAGAGCGGGCGCAAGCTCTACATCGAGATGACGTTCGCATTGGTGCGGGATTCCGGCGGCAACGTGCTGGGGTCTGTCGCAATGGCGCGCGACGTCACCGAACGGGTCGAGCGTGAGCGCGCAGCTAAGGCGCCCCCGCAAACTTCGTGATGCGGAATTGGCGGGCGGTCGCGCAGGGCGCTCTGCACGCACGTCATGTTGCCTGCCGCAAGTTGCGGTGCCACACTCGATCAAAACCAGCGATCGGGAGTGAACATGGCCGCCGCTTCGGACGTAGCGCAAGAAGCCCAATGGAAGCGCTGGCGCGCGGTCGCCGACCTCTATCATGCCTATTTCACCGGCCTCATCCTCACCGTCGTGACGCGGCGCGGTACCGCTGACGCCGCAGAGTTCGTGTTCCGCGTCTTCCGTCGCCAGCAGCAGGAGCGCTTCCTTCCCGGCCTGAAGAAGCTCGGGATTGATCATCTGCCGCCGGCGGTAGCCGCTGCGCAATATCACTATCTCTCCAACTGGATCGGCGGCGTGCATGTCGAATACATGTACGAGAGCGACACCAAGGCCTGGATCCGCTATCCGCCGCCGCGCTGGATCTGGAAGGGTACGGCGATCTGCGGCATTCCTGGCGAGGTCTCGCGTGCGATGTTGCGCGGTTGGCACGCTAACAACGGCGTCGCGCTCGGCGATCTCAGGCTGGGCTTCGTTTGCACCAAGCAGAGCGTCGACGGCCAGGACGGGCTCGAAGGCTACTATCATCAATACGACCATCCGCTCGAGCAGGATCAGCGGCTCGTGTTCGCGCGTCACCTCGAAGCGCCGCTGTTCGATGCGAACACTGCGCCGGCCTTGCCGGTCGCGAGTTGGCCAAAACCGCGTCTGGAGAAAGCGTATCGCAACTACGCGCTGGAATATGTGCGCACGGCCGCACCCGTGATGATGCAGCTGTTCGGGCCGGAGGACGCCAGCTACCTGCTGCGCCTCACCGGCAAGCTGATCGGGATGCAATATTTCGACGAGGTTGCGGCGGCGCTGGCGATGGGGCGCGGCGGCCCGGCGGAATTCGCGTCGTTCCTGAATGCGTTGTTCGCGGCGCAGGACGATGCGGCCGAGATGACGCGATCGGAAGGCGCGTTCGAAATCCGCCAGCAGAGCTGGAAGCTGATGGACGGCGTCGCCGATGATCACCCCGCTTGCGCCAGCGTGCTGGAAGGATTGTTCGCGGGCCTGGCTGCGGGATGCGGGCGGCACATCGGCGTCCATCTGCGGCCGTCGACAGAGGGTCGGTCGCCGCTGGTGTGGACGATCGGGTAAATCCACCAGGGAGATGCGCCGCCGCAGAGCACGCCTGCACTCTGCGCAGGTTGAATCGCGCGGCGCCGTGCTAAGCCCGTGCCGCGCCCTGGGTGCGAATAGATGATTGGCACCTGTTCATTGCCGCGGCGCAAAAGGCGCCCGTGCCCGGGAGAGGATATGTCCGACATCGCCGAAATCCCGGTCGATGAACAAGAACGCCCGCTGCCGCCGCCTCCGCCTCCGATCAGGAGCGCGCTGACGGACGGGCCGATCCTGCGCACGCTGCTCTCGCTCGCCTGGCCGAACGTGATCGGCTTGTCGGCCGGCATCTGCGTGGTGATCGCCGAAACCACCTATGTCGGCCGGCTCGGCGTCGAGGCGCTGGCGGCGATGGCGCTGGTGTTTCCGACCGTGATCCTGACCATGACGATGTCCGGCGGCGCCATGGGCGGCGCGGTGGCCTCGGCCATCGCGCGTGCGCTCGGCGCGGGGAATCGCGAGCGCGCCGGCACGCTTGCCGTGCATGCGCTGCTGATCGGCATCGGCTTCGGTCTCGTCTTCATGCTGGGCATGCTGATCTTCGGAGCGAAAGTGCTCGAAATGCTCGGCGGGCGCGGCGATGTGCTGACGCATGCGATCGCCTATACGCAGGTGTTTTTCGGCGGCGCCGTGCTGCCCTGGCTGCTCAACACCATGGCGGGCGTCTTGCGTGGCACCGGCAACATGAAGCTGCCGTCGTTCCTGATCCTCAACTCGGCTGCCTGGCAGATCGTGCTCGGCGGCACGCTGGGCCTCGGGCTCGGGCCCGTGCCGCAGTTCGGCATGCGCGGCGTCGCCGCCGGCGCGCTGATCGCCTATTCCATGAACATCGGCATCATGAGCTGGTACCTGTTCTCCGGCCGCGCGCGGATCTCACTGAGGCTCCGGGGCCTGCGCATCCAACGGGCGATGTTCTTCGACATCCTCAAGGTCGGCGCCGTCGCCTGCTTCTCGCCGCTGCAATCGGTGCTGACGATCTCGATCTTCACCCACATGCTGGCGAAGTTCGGCACCGCGATCCTCGCCGGCTACGGTATCGGTGCGCGGCTCGAATTCCTGCTGACCTCGATCGCGTTTTCTTTCGGCATCGCCTGTGTGCCGATGGTTGGGATGGCCGTCGGCGCGGGCCGCATCGCGCGCGCCCGGCGCGTCGCCTGGATCGCCAGCGCGGCCGCCTTCGTCGCCGTGGGCGCGCCCGCCTGCGTCGTTGCGATGTTTCCCGATCTCTGGATCAACATGTTCACCGACAGCGCGGCCGTGCGCGCCGCGAGCCATCAATATCTCTCGACTGTCGGACCGTTTTACGCCTTCTTCGGCCTTGCCACGACGATGTATTTCTCCTCGCAAGGCGCGACCAAGGTGATCGGGCCGGTGCTGGCGCAGACGGCGCGGCTGATCTACATCGCAGGTGTCGGCTGGTGGTTGTCGACGCACGAGGCCAGCGCGCAGAGCTTCTTCTGGCTGGCCGCGAGCTCGATGGTCGTGCTCGGCCTGTTGTCATGCTCCAGCGTGATGCTGACGCGCTGGGGACCGCGCGAGACGAAGCCTGCGATCACGCCGGCGCTTTCGGCTGGCAACTAGCGGCGTTTGTGGCGGCGCTGACCGCCACCGGCATTGGCGAGCCGCATCAATTGCGGGATCATGGCCATCATGTCGCCGCCGCCGCCGAGCATGCCCATGACATCGCCGCCGGCCAAGCCGCCGAGCCCATACGGCATAGTGGCTCCACCCATCGGAGTGTAACCGCCATAGTTCGGTGCACCGAATCCGCCGCCAAGACTGCCGTCGCCGAAATTGCCGCCGCCCATCAAGCCGCCGAACCCGCCGCCGCCGTTCTCCATCATCCGGCTCATCATCGGGCCCATGGTCTGCATCAGCATGGCGAAGCGGCGCTTGCCCATCTTCGCCTTCATCATCTCCAGCATCGGGGCCATCTGGGTCATCATGTCCTCGCCGCCGGCGCCGCCGCCGCCGAGGAACTGCGCCTTTGCCGGCACGCTCGAGATCGAAAACAGCAGCAGCACGGCGGCCGCCTGGCAGATCACCTTGTCCGCACCTCTCATGGCATGCTCCTCACGTGCGTGGCACCGCCGGGAGAGCGGAGCCAACTGGACGCACGGGGCATGGTTACTGTCGGCGGGGATGGGGCTCTGTGAGAAAACTCACAGTGGGTGATCAGGTCAGCGCCAAGTGTCGGAGTCATTCCGGGGCGGCTCGAAGAGCCGAACCCGGAATCTCGAGATTCCCCGGTGCGCAATTGTGCACCTGAGGTCTGGTGCTACGCACCATCCCGGAATGACGGCGCTTGTGCTGCGATCGCTTGCGCCTCTACGGACAAACCGCCTCGACATTGTTGCCGTCGGGATCGATGAGGAACGCCGCATAATAGTTCGGGCTGTAATCCTTGCGCGGGCCGGCGCCGCCGTTGTCGCGCCCGCCGCTTCGGAGGCCTTCGCTGTGAAACGCCTTGACTGCGTCATGATCCCCGGCGCGGAAGGCGATGTGGACGCCGTCGGCCTTCCGGCCCTTGTTCAGGTGCAGCCACAGCGCCGGCTCGCCCTTCGGCCCGAAGCCGGCATAGCCGTCACCGCTCGAGCACAGGACATAGCCGAGCGGCGCCAGCACCGCGGTGTAGAAGCGCGTGGCGGCGTCGAGGTCGGCAACGCGCAATCCGATGTGGTCGTACATGTTCGTCTCCATTGCGAAAAGCGCGCCGCGAATGGCACGCGCCGGAGACGACCCTAGTCAGTTGAGGGCGAGACGCTCTTGGAGAATCTTGCGCATCCCTTTCGATGCCTGCCGGAATCTGGTCGGCGACACGCCGGCGGCGCGATGAAACGTGCGGACGAAGTTGGAGAGATCGCCAAAGCCGACGTCATAGGCGATCTCGGTGACGGCGATGTCCTCGTCCACGAGCCTGCGCGCGGCATGCCGCAGCCGCGAGCGCACCAGATATTGATGCGGGGTCACGCCGAGCACGCGCGAGAACAACCGGAGGAAATGAAACGGGCTGAGGCCGGCCTGCTTTGCCGCCTGCTCGAGGTCGAGCTCGGCCTGCGAGTTGTCGTCGATCCACAGCGCGGCCTCCACCGCGCGGCGGCGGTCGCGTGCGGTCGGGGTCACCGGCTTGCGCGCCTTGCCCGAGACGATCTCGACAAAACGGCCGGCGAGGATCTGGCCGATCTCGTCGAGACCGAGGTCGCTGTTGCCATCTGCTGCCGTCTGGGCCAGCTCGCCGATCACCATCAGCTCGGGCAGCGGCGGCGTCGCGCCCACCTGCCAGGCCTCGCGCCGTCCGCCGAGGGAATCGACGAAATCCTCGCCGAGGAAGAACGACAGGCAGACGTCGCCGGAAACATGCTCATGCGTGCAGGTGTATTCCTCGCCCGGAGCGCCGACCAGCATCGAGCCTGCCACCAGCTCGAAGAAGCCGGCACGGCAATGGCAACCGAAGCTGCCCGAGCGGACATAGGCGATGGAATGGCCGGTGCGGCACTCGGCAAACGGCGTTTCGTCCGGCCCTGCATCGCAGCGGAATTCGGAGACGGTCATCGACGGCGTCGTCAGCAGCGTGGTCGCGTCCATCCACCCTATCTAGGTGGGGGCGCGGGGCGGAGCAACCGGTAGCAGCACCTCGAACAGCGTCTTGCTGGCGACGGGATGGGCGCCCTCTAGCGCCAGCAGCCGCCGCTTGGAGATCACCCCGCCATAGGGCGAGAGCCGGTCGGTATAATTGCCTGTTTCCAGCACCCGATGGCAGGGCACGATCAGCATGAAGGGATTTTTCGCGATCGCCTGCGCCACGGATTATGCCGCGCCGGAGGCACCCAGCGCCCTGGCGACCTCGGCATAAGTGCGCGTTTCCCCGCGCGGAATGGTGCAGGTGAACTCGTAGACGCGCCGGTTGAAGCCGGGCACCCCGCCGGCATCGAGGCTGACCTCGGAAAAATCGGGATCGCCGCCTTGCAGCAGGCCGATGATGCCTTCGATCGCAAGCTCGGCGTTCTCGGGCGGGCGCTGCTCGCGCGCCTCGGGATGGGCTTTGAAAATCCGCCGGCGGGTGTCGATCTCCCGCGCCTCCGGCAATTGCACGGCGATTACGCCGGTGCTGCTCCAGATGATGCCGCAGCGCCCCAGCGCCGTATCGAATATCGCGTACGCCCGCCCCGCCATGCACACGCCCCACTCAGTGCACGTTTCGCCCCAGACATCAGATCATAACACCGCCACAATCCGGCGCACCTGGAATCTTTCCAGGACGTTAACAAGCGTCCGGCCGCGGCGCCAAAGCGCTTGGCGCGAGACGCCGTCTCGGCTAATCAGGAGGGGCGCAAGACGCATCTGCGGGCGTAGTTCAATGGTAGAACGGCAGCTTCCCAAGCTGCATACGAGGGTTCGATTCCCTTCGCCCGCTCCAAGTTTTCTCCCAATCGCATTTCGGTTTGATCAGATCGCGCGTTCGCGCGCCGTATAAAGATTCCAATATATTAGCCTCTCACCTTCGGCACGGATTGCCGTCCCAGCCTAAGCTTTTAACGGCGGATACGGTCCTGGTGACGGATTAAGCTCGGACGAAGGCCAAGGCCAATAACCATGGACCAGCAAAAACTCGATCGCGCCATCGGCCGCCGCCTCAAGACGCTGCGGACGCAGACCGGGATGACGTTGAACGAGCTTGCCAGCCGCTCCGGCGTCAGCCGGGCCATGATCGGACGGGTGGAGCGGGCACAGAGCAGTGCGACGGCGGCGCTGCTCGGAAAACTCTGCGCGGCGCTCGATGTGTCGCTGAGCGACGTGGTCGCCCTGGCCGAAAAGCCGCCGGAGCGGCTGGTGCGGTTGGCCGACCAGCCGCATTGGCGCGATCCCGATAGCGGCTACCGGCGGCGTCATGCCTCGCCGCCGGATGCGGCGAGCGGCATCGAGATCATCGTCGTCGACCTGCCGGCGGGCGCCCGCGTCTCCTACAGTCCCTGGGGCCGCAACGCCTTCACCCAGCAGCTTCTGATGCTGGAGGGCACCATCGCCGTGCATATCGATGCCAAGGCGGTGCGGCTGCGCGAGGGCGATTGCCTGGATTTCGACGTGATGCGCGCGGTGATGTTCGAGAACGATACCAAGCAGGACGCGCGCTACGTCATCATCACGAGGCGCGGCGCCTCCTACGGCAAGATGTGAGACGATGGATAGGAGATCATGACGATGCAGATCCGCGCAGGCGACACCCATGATCCCCGCGTCATCGCGCTGCTCGATCATCATGTCACGGCGGCGCGGGCGCAGACCGCGCCTGGCAGCGCCCACGCGCTCGATCTTGCGGGGCTCCGCGCCAGCGACGTCGCGTTCTGGACGGGCTGGGAGGGCGAGACGCTGGTCGCCACCGGCGCGTTGAAGACGCTCTCGGCCCGCCATGGCGAGGTGAAGTCGATGCACACGCTTCAGACCGCGCGCCGGCGCGGCTATGGCGGCCAGATGCTCCGTCACATCATCGCGGAAGCCCGTGCGCGCGGTTTGAGGCGACTCAGCCTCGAGACCGGCTCGTGGGACTATTTCAAGCCGGCGCATGCATTGTACCAAGCGCACGGCTTCGTCCTCTGCGGCCCCTTCGAGGGATATGCCGAGGATCCCAACAGCCTGTTCCTGACGCTCGACCTGAGCGCCGGCTGAGCCGGCGGGGCGTCAGCCTCAATTCCTTCGCGTCTCCTCGAGCTTGTCCAGCACGCGCTCGGGTGCGATGTCGCGGGCGGCTTCCTCCAGTTCGTGCTTCGAGTCCGGCTTGACCTCGAGCCGCTCGGCGATCTGGGTGAGCAGGCGGGCAACCTTGGTCAACTCGTGCTCGGCGAGCAGGCTGATCTGAAGGTCGAGATCGGCGCGCTTGTCTGCAGCAGTGGTCATGCGGTTCTGCGAGATCAGCACGAAAGTGGAGAGGAAGATCGCTTCCACGGAGGCGATCATCGCCAGAACCACGAAGCTCTCGTCCCAGGCCGGGATCCCCGGCAGCCAATGCAGGTTGGCGACGATCCAGAAGCCGAACAGCGCGAGGTGGAGATAGACGAAGGTCATGCTGCCGGTGAAGGCAGTGATCGCGTCGGCAAGCTTCTCTTGGCCCTTGGCAGCCCGCTGCTCCCCACGGCGGCGCTCGACCAAGGCATCGATGTTGCGCTCCAGCGTCGGGCTCAGGCCCTCGTCCGGATCATGGGTGATGTCGTTACGCACCGGCGGCCACGGCTCGCCAGAAGAGCCGTTCCTAGAGCCCGGGCAGGGTCAATAGGGTCGGGAACCCTCAAAATGAGTTGCGTACCTCAAAACCCCTCTGCTAGCCTTCAGCCATGGCCGATACCCTCGCCCCGACCGCGCTGACGCTGAAGGACATCGCCCGCGAGGCCGGTGTCAGTCTCGCCACGGTCGATCGCGTCCTGCACAACAGGCCGGGGGTGCGCCCGGATACGGTCCGGCGCGTCAGGGAAGCCATCGCGCGCAATTCGTTCCAGCCGCATGTGGCCGCCGCCGAACTCGCCCGCGGCCGCGTCCGCCGCTTCGCGTTCGTGATGCCGTCGGGGCCGAACCCGTTCATGCGGCAGATCGAGGCCTATCTCGGCGAGATGGCGGCCTGGCTGTCGGCCCGCCGCCTCAATGTCGAGATGATCGCAACGGACGTGTTCGACGCGTCCGCGCTGGCCTCCTCGCTGGAGGCGCTGTCGGGCGACTACGACGGGGTCGCCGTGGTAGCGCTGGACCACCCCAGCGTCCGCGCCGCCATCAACGATCTCGTCGATGCCGGCACCAAGGTGGTGACGCTGGTCTCCGACGTGCCGTCCTCGCGCCGCCATCATTATGTCGGCATCGACAACATCGCGGCGGGCCGCACCGCCGGCGCGCTGGTGGGTCGGTTGGTCGGCCAGAGGTCCGGCAAGGTCGCGATCGTCGCGGGCTCGCAGGGGCTGCGCGACCATGCCGAGCGAATCTTCGGCTTCAACCAGGTACTGGCGGCGGAATTTCCTGACCTCGGCGTGCTGCCGGTGCTGGAGGGGCGCGACGAGGACGATCGTTCGGAACAGCTGCTGGCGCGGTTGCTCGGCGAGCATGCCGACATCGTTGGCCTTTACAACGTCGGCGCCGGCACCCAGGGCGTCGCCAAGGCATTGAGCGATGCCGGTCGCCCCGAGGTGGTGTTCGTCGGGCACGACGTCACCGCGCTGACGCGGCGGCTGCTGCTGCAGGGCGTGATGGACGCGGCGATCTCGCAGAACCCCGGACATGAAGCGCGCGCGGCCGTCCGCGTGCTGCTCGCGCTCGCCCGCGGCGAGCCGATCTTGAGCGAGCAGGAGAAGATCAGGATCGACATCGTGATGCGGGACAATCTGCCTTAACGGCAGGTGAATCTGAAAACGGCCCGCTGCCGGGAAGGCGACGCAAGATCGCGCACCGCAGGAGGAAAAAGGGGAGTATGATTTGTATCTCGGCATCGACATCGGCACATCCGGTGTGAAAGCGGTGCTCGTGAGCGAAGCCGGCGCGGTCGTCGCGACGGCGGCGCGCGAGCTTGCGCTGTCGCATCCCGCGCCGCTGTGGTCCGAGCAGGATCCCGATTCCTGGGTCGACGCGGCCGTGGGCGCCGTCGACGACCTCGCCGCCCGCCATCCGCGCGACGTCGCGAAGGTCCACGGCATCGGGCTGTCGGGCCAGATGCATGGGGCGACGCTGTTGGGCGAGGACGGCCGTCCGCTGCGTCCGGCCATCCTCTGGAATGACGGCCGCTCGCAGGCCGAATGCGTCGCGCTGGAGCGGCGTTGTCCGTCGTTGCACGCGATCGCCGGCAATCTCGCGATGCCCGGCTTCACCGCGCCGAAACTGCTCTGGGTGACTCGGCACGAACCGGGAACCTTCGATCGCGTCGCAAAGGTGCTGCTGCCAAAGGCCTATGTCCGCTATCGCCTCACCGACGAGATGGTCGAGGACATGTCGGACGCGGCAGGCACGTTGTGGCTGGACGTCGGCCTGCGCCGCTGGTCGGCCTTGCTGCTGCACGCCACGGGCCTCGATCTCCACCATATGCCGCGCCTCGTCGAGGGCAGTGCGGTGAGCGCGGTGCTCGCGCGGGATTACGCGCAACGCTGGGGCATGCAGAAGGACGTGGTGGTCGCGGGCGGTGCCGGCGACAATGCGGCCAGCGCGATCGGGCTCGGCGCCATCGCGCCCGGCGCCGCCTTCCTGTCGCTGGGAACGTCGGGCGTTCTGTTCCGCGTGACCGATCGCTTCGCCCCTGCGCCGGCATCCGCTGTGCATGCCTTCTGCCACGCTCTGCCCGGCCTCTGGCATCAGATGGGTGTGATGCTGTCGGCGGCGGCCTCGCTCGCCTGGATCGCAGGCGTGATGGAGACCCCGGCTGCCGCGCTGCTGGCGCCGCTCGGCGAGCGCGTCGATGGGCCAAGCCCGATCAAATTCCTGCCCTATCTCGATGGCGAACGCACGCCGCACAATGATGCCGCCGCCAGCGGTGCCTTCGTCGGCCTGCGCAGCGCGACCAACCGGAGCCAGATCGTCCAGGCCGTGCTCGAAGGCGTGGCCTTCGCCGCCCGTGACAATCTGGCGGCGCTGAGCGCGGCCAGCGGGCCGGTCACCGAACTCGATCTCGTTGGCGGCGGTTCGCGCTCGCCGGTCTGGGCGCAGATCTGCGCCGATGTGCTCGGCGTTCCCGTGCGTCGCGTCGAGGAAGGCGAGGTGGGTGCCGCGCTCGGCGCCTCCAGGCTCGGCCGGCTCGCCGCGACCGGCGAGAACCCCGCAGATGTCTGCATCCGCCCGCGGCGGCTCGCGAGCTTCACGCCCTGCGCGTCCGTCTCCGCGGCCTATGACGAGGCCTATCGT
>JAEYTQ010000084.1 GCA_023433965.1 Pseudomonadota bacterium
CTGTAGCGCCAGGGTCGTCCTTGGAGATTGCTTCCGGCGCACCGGGGGCATGACGACCGGAAGCAATCGTCGACTCCTCCCGCGGGAATTCGTTCCCTGCGAGACCTAACCTGTGGCGTCGCTGGAGCCGTCCGGCATCACACCGGAGCCCGGCGTCTTGCTGTTGTCGTTCAGCTTGGGATCGCGCGTCGCTTCACGCGAGGGCGAGCCTTTCGGACTCGTCTTGTGCACGGACTGTGCACGTTCCTTGTCACGCGGCTGCTCCTCCCCGCGCTGGTCCTTGACGATACCTTGATCAGAATGGGCCATGAGGTTCTCGCTTCTTTGCTGCTCGAAGCCCCTACGCACTGCGGCGTCGAATGTTCCCGGCAGGACTAGCTACGCACGGCATGAACGACGGCAGAAGAATTCTCGAGATGCACCTGTCGAACGGTCGTCACGGTTGCGAACGCGACCGAAACGCCGAAGGCGAGAATGAGGGAGAGAAGAGCCAGACGTGGAGCCATCGCCAAACCTCCTGATGAGAGTGGAAATCGACGCGATCGACAGTCTCTGAATGGTGCCGAACCTTTTGCTTGCCTTCCGTGAGCGCGCTCACACGCGAGTCCACAAGGACGACGGAACTCACCCGTTCCGCTTTGGAGCGATGTGCATGGACAGCGGCGGGATCTCCCCATCGAGCCAATCCTGCTCGTCGGCGAGGGCCGTCCAGGCGTCGGCCATGCGCGAATAGCGCTTGTGCGCGGGTTGTCCGTCGGCTCGCTCGGCGAGTTGAAGACAGTTGTCGGCGTTGTCTCTGAAGATGTCAGACTGTTTCATCCGAATGACGTGGGGACGGAACTGTCGCGTCGCAAGCCGCCTACCGGATCGTTATCATTGGAACCTCCGGCCGGGACTCATCATTGATGTGGATGCGAGTTCTTGCGGCCATTGTCCTGGCATTCATCGGCACATCGGCCCTCGCCGACAGCACCGGCGGGCAGATGCCCGGCGAACGGCCGCCGACTGCAATCGAGGTCATCAGCGCCGTCTATGACTTCAGCCGATTTCAGCAGCGCCTTCTCGAGAACACCGACCTCAAGGGCAATGCGGAGGTCAAGAATCTCGCCGCCCTGCGCGCCGAGGAAGCGGCCAAGCGCGACAAACGTTTGAAGGAGGTGCAGGACGCAATCGGCGCGGAGCCACGCCTCGGCAAGACGGCCACCTCGGCCGCGAGCCTCGTCGAGCCCGAGATGTCGGATGGTCCGGCCTACGTCAGAAGCTTCTATGCCGCACAGATTCCCGAATACGAATCGGTCATCAACCTGCTTGATCGCTATCTGAGGTCGCCCGACAACGCAGCGCTCGCAGCGTTCGCGCGCGAGGAGCTGCCGCTGCTGCGCGCGCAGGTCAGGGACGCGGAGCGCACCATGGCGGACAAATAGCCAACTATTTGTCGTTCGGCTGACGTTGCTGGCTCTCCGGCCGGGCGGTCCGCTCGAGCATCTTGTCGCGGCCGGCATCGCCATTGTCGTCCTTCCCGCCCGAGACGACGTGCCGCTGCCGCTCGGATTGGAGCGGGTGGCCGCGCCGGTGGTCGGTGCTTCCGCCTGCACGGCAGGTAACGCAGCGTCATTTTGTCCGCAACCGACTGGAACCAAATCGAGGGATGCCCGTTGCTTCAGTCGGGCTGAGCAAAGCGGGTTCCAATTCCTCGCGCCGTTTACCTTGGCGCTTGATTTCGAATTTGGCTGACGCTCTATTTCAATGGACGCGTCTCGCCGCGGATTCGGCCGGCGCCTGCGGGGGAATCAGTATGAGCGACCTCGATCCCGGAACTTCATCACGCTCCGGTCGTCGCGCCTCACAGCCAAAAATCAACGGTACGTCGGAGCCGGATTCCCGGGCAGAATTGCTGCTTGCCCTGCAGGCGATGCGCAGCGGTGACTTTTCAGTGCGCATGAGCGGCGAATATCTCGGCATCGACGGCAAAATTGCCGACACTCTCAACGAAATCATCGCCGCCAACCAGCGCATGGCGCAGCAGCTCGAGCTGGTCGGCCAGGTGGTAGGGCGCGAAGGCAAGACCCGCCAGCGCGTGAAATTCGGCCTCGCCTCAGGCTCCTGGGCCGACATGGAAGGTTCGGTCAACACGCTGATCGACGATTTGCTGTGGCCGACACGCGAGGTGACGCGCGCCGTGGCCGCCGTCGCACAAGGCGACTTGCTTCAGACCGTCAAGCTCGACGTCGACGGCCGTCCGCTCGGCGGCGAATTCCTGCAGTCGGCGAACATCGTCAACACCATGATCAAGCAGCTCGGCGTCTTCACCTCCGAGGTGACGCGCGTGGCGCGCGAGGTCGGCACCGAAGGCAAGCTCGGCGGCCAGGCCCAGGTGCCGGAGGGGACCGGCGTGTGGAAGGACCTCACCGAGAGCGTGAACTCGATGCCGAACAACCTGACCAACCAGGTTCGCAACATCGCCGAGGTGACGATCGCGGTCGCCAACGGCGACTTGTCCAAGAA
>JAEYTQ010000085.1 GCA_023433965.1 Pseudomonadota bacterium
TCATCGCCAAGGGACAGCACGAGGCGGTGAAGGCGAGGGGACTCTCGGCGCTGCTCGACGACGTCGTGCGCATGGCGCCGATCCTCAAATCCGGCATCGCCGAGGTGAAGAGCTTCGACGACGTCAAGCTGCTCACCGTCGCGATCAACCGCCTGACGCGCTGGACGCAGCCGGGCCTCCTGTGCATCGGCGACGCCGCGCATGCGATGTCGCCGGTCGGCGGCGTCGGGGTCAATCTCGCCGTGCAGGATGCGGTCGCGACGGCCAACCTCTTGGCGGACAAACTGAAGCACGGCTGTCCGTCGGAGCACGAGCTCGATGCGGTCAGGCGCCGGCGCGAGTTTCCGGTGAAGATGACGCAGCGCATGCAGATGGTCGTCCAGAACAACGTCATCAGCGGCGCCTTGCAGAGCGGCGACCGGCCGCTGAAGGTGCCGCTGATCGTGCGCCTCATCACCGCGCTGCCGTGGCTGCAGGGCATTCCGGCGCGCCTGCTCGCGCTCGGCGTGCGGCCCGAGCATGTGCATTCGAAGGCGGCACCGCTGTCGTAGTGCAGCGAACTGGTAGGGATAACATCGCGTTAAATCGCAACTCGCGCGTTGCGCGCCTGCAACAGCGTGAATGGATTGAACGACCGCGACCCGCCAATCCGGCGTCTTAACTTTGTTGATTCAAATTTGAGTAAGACCTGCGTGTGACCTTGCGCCCATCAAAGGACACGGGGTGTACCATGCGTAACAAATTGATTGCCGCCTTCGCCTGCACGACCGCTCTGGTTTCGACCGGCGCCGCTTCCGCCGCCGATCTCGGTGCGCGCTACACGAAGGCGCCCGCTTATGTCGAGCCGCTGTTCACCTGGACCGGCTTCTATGTCGGCGGCCACATCGGCGGCGCATGGACCAACGAGCAGTTCATCAACAACGGGACCGGCGCGCCGTTCGGCGATCTCTTGCCTGGCGAGGGCTTCCGTCAACGCAAGTCGGGCGTCATGGGCGGCGCGCAGATCGGCTACAACTGGCAGGCCAACAACTACGTGTTCGGTCTGGAAGGCACGATCTCCGGCCTCGACAACAAGGGCACGGTCGTCAACAACGTGTTTGGTGCCGCGGACGACGTGTTCTCCTGGCGCGCCAACGTGCTGGCGACGATCGGCGGCCGCGCCGGCTTCGCCGTGCAGAACAGCCTGTTCTACGTCAAGGGCGGCTATGCCGGCGTGAACAACCGTCTCTCGGTCACCGATACCACCGGTGTGGCGACGGGCTCGGGCGGACAGACCCACTGGGCCAACGGCTGGACCGTCGGCGCAGGCTGGGAATACGGCGTCACCCGCAACTGGATCGTCGGCCTCGAATACAATTACGCTGCCTTCGGCAGCCAGACCTATCAGCTCGGCGGCACCTCCGGAAACTACACCTTCGATGCCAAGCCGCGCGACATTCAGTGGGCCGTGGTGCGCGCGAGCTACAAGTTCGACGCGCCGACCATCGCCCGCTACTGAGCACGTCGAAGCAACGCGACCAACGATCAAGAAAAGCACTGCAAGATCTTGAAAGCCCCGGCTCGGTCCGGGGCTTCTTTTTACGTTATTCGATCGCGGGCGGGCAGGGCCTCAGGCCATCACCGAGAAGCCGCCGTCGACGGGGATCGCGGTGCCCGTGACGAAGTTCGAGGCGGGCGATGCCAGGAATACGGCGATGCCCGCGAAGTCGTCGATGTCGCCCCAGCGTCCCGCGGGCGTGCGCGCCAGCACCCGCTCGTGCAATCCCGAGACCTGCTGCCGCGCGCCGCGGGTGAGGTCGGTGTCGATCCAGCCCGGCAGGATGGCGTTGACCTGGATGTTGTCGGGCGCCCAGGCGTTGGCGCAGGCGCGGGTGTATTGCACGATGCCGCCCTTGCTCGCCGCATAGGCCGTCGCGAAGCTCGCGCCGAAGATCGACATCATCGAGCCGATGTTGATCACCTTGCCGTTGCCGGACGCCTTCAGTGCCGGATAGGCCAGCTGTGCCGGATAGGCCAGCTTCGAGCAGACGAAGGCGCTGGTCAGATTGGTGTCGATCACCTTGTTCCACTCGTCGAGTTCGAGCTCGTGCGGCGGCTTGCGGATGCTCATGCCGGCATTGTTGACGAGGATGTCGATGCGGCCGAGCTCCGTGACGACGCGGTCGATCATGGCCGCGACGGCCGCTTTGTCGGTGACGTCGGTGGCCACGGCGATCGCCTTGACGCCGCGCTGCCTGAGATCGGCGACGGCCGCGGCGGACTTGGTCTCGTTGCGTCCGACGACGGCGATGTCGGCGCCGGCATCGGCAAGGCCGCGCGCCATGCCGAGCCCGATGCCGCCATTGCCTCCCGTGACGATCGCGACCTTGCCGCGGAGATCGAACCGGCTGGATGTCATGCTCTCATTCCCTGGTTTCTTCTATCGGTTGCTTTGCCAGATCAGCACCAGCCCGAAGCCGGCCATGGCCGCGCCATAGCCGGCCCATTGCAGCTGGTCGACCATGAAGCTCGATCGTGGCCACGGAACGGTGCCCGTGCCCTGTCCGATCCAGAGCAGGCCGAGGGCCGTAGCAAACAGGCCTGCGACGAGCAGAAATCTGCGCATGCATTCCTCCCATCGGTCCGCTTCTGTCGCGCGCGACGATGAAGGATCACCGGCGCCGAAAGCTTGGGCGCACAGTAACCGTAGCTTCGGTGTGGATACAATGGCAGCATCGGCACCGGAGGGAGCACGCGTTTCCCAAAAACGAAAAAGCCCTGAAAAACGAAAAAGCCCCGGCACTGCCGGGGCTTTGACGTCGTTTGATCCTGAGATCAGATCAGTACTTCGCGACGACCGGACCGGTCCAGTTGAAGCGGTAGACCAGCGAGGTCGAGATCGTCTGGTTCCAGCTGTTGGCGCGCACGCTATTCACGAGCGGCACGTTGCCGGCATCGAGGATCTCGGTCTGGGTCTTGGCGCTGTAGAAGGCCGAACGATACTCGGTCTTCATGAACCAGCCGGGCGAGGTGATGCCGAAGATGTTCAGGCTGGTCTCGACGCCGCCGCCGATGAACCAGCCATGGCGATCATAGCTGTCGAGGTGAACACCGACGGGGGTGCCGCCCAGCGTCGTGAAGTTGGTGCGGCCGAAGTGGGCGCCGGAGTAACCGCCGTTGAC
>JAEYTQ010000102.1 GCA_023433965.1 Pseudomonadota bacterium
ACTGGCGCGCACGCCGCCATCCTCGGTGATGGTGTCGAGCCAGAATGCAGCATCGTTGGTTGGCGATGCGTGGCACAGGAACACGCGGTCTCTATACGTCAGAGTCGATGGCATGCTCGCCAGCCAGTCGAAATGCTTACGCTCGAGTTGCCGGAAATCGCTGCGTGCAGAAGTACCCGCCTGCCCGAGCTCCAGGAGAATTCGGTCTTGATCGCCCCGTACCGACGGAAAGCCCCGCTCAATGAGCAGATCTGCAGTTCTGGCCGCCTCGAGCGGTCCGCTGACGTGATCGCCAAGGTTCACGACGTCGTCGATATCGAGCGCGGCAATGTCCGCAAGCACGGCCTCAAGCGCCGGACGATTCCCATGGACATCCGCGATCGCAACAAACCTCATGTGGCCTCCCAACCGAGATGGCCGACGATTCTCAATGCGGGAAGATGCAGAATAGCGGTTTCTCTTTAGCTGCATTTTGAAAGCGCCCGCAAGCTGAGGATCAAATCGGCGCTGGGGGATCATGACACGACGAAGGTGCGGCTATCAAGTCGATTGACTATCGAGCTTCGGCATCTTCGTCTACGATCCGGCCGAACCAACTCGCCTGGAGCACCGGAATGCAAACCATCGGTCTGATCGGCGGCATGAGCTGGGAGAGCACCGCGCTCTACTACAAGCTCATCAACGAGCGCATCCGCGATCGCATGGGCAAGCTGCATTCGGCCCCGCTGCTGCTGTATTCCTATGATTTCGAAGAGATCAAGCAGATGCAGTATGGCGGCCGCTGGCAGGAGGCTGCGGCGAGCCTCGCCGACGTCGCACGTCTGCTCGAAAGCGCCGGCGCGCGGGCGATCGTGCTCTGCACGAACACGATGCACAAACTGGCGCCCGAGATCATGGCGAGCGTGACCGTTCCGTTCATCCATATCGGCGATGCCACCGCGCAGCGGATCCGGGCCAAGGGCTACCGCCGGGTCGGATTGCTCGGCACCAGGTTCACGATGGAGGAAGACTTTTACATCGACCGGTTGCGCGCGCATGGTCTCGACGTGCTGGTTCCTCCCGCCGAGGCGCGCGCCGACGTTAACCGCATCATTTACGACGAGCTTTGCCTCGGAATCGTCACCGATGCCTCGCGCCGCCGCTACCGGGAACTGATGGCGGCGCTCGTCGCCGGCGGTGCCGAGTGCATGATCCTCGGCTGCACCGAGATCACCATGCTGGTCGGCCCCGGCGACGCTTCGGTCGAGACGTTCGACACCACCGCCATTCACGCGGAGACCGCGGCCGATTTCGCGATCGGGCGAGCTTGATCCGTCAGCTTCAGCCCGTGCCGGCGTCGAGGTCCTCGGGAGGTTAGGTTGTCCTCACCCGCTCCGTTTCTGTCGCGCGCTCGCCAGCAGCACCAGCATGAATGAGGCCGCCGTCATCAAGGTCGAGATCGCGGCGATGGTCGGGTCGATCTCGTCGCGCAGCGCAGTGAACATGCGCTTGGTGAGCGGCTGATACTGGCCGCCGGAGATGAACAGCGCGACGATGGTCTCGTCCATCGCCGAGATGAAGGCGAAGATGCCTCCGGCGACCACGCTGGACTTGATCTGCGGCAGAGTCACCGCGAAGAAGCTACGCAGGCGATTCATGCCGAGGCTGCGCGCCACCATCTCCTGCGCGGGATCGAAGCTCTGCAAGCCCGCAAGCACTGAAATCACCACATAGGGCAATCCCAGCATCACGTTGGCCAGCACGAGGCCAGGCATGGTCGCGACGAGGCCGACCCTGGTATAGACGAAGAAGATGCCGACCGCTGTGATGATGATCGGGACCACCAGCGGCAGCAGCAGCGACATGTGGATCACCCGCATGATGCGCAGCTTCGACTGGCTGATGGCATAGGCAGCCGCCACTCCGAAGGGGGTGGCGATCACGACGGTGAGGAGGGCGACGGTCAGCGTCACCTGCGTCGCCTGCATCCAGCCGGCGTTTGAGAAATATTGCTGGTACCAGCGCGTCGAGAACGAGGGCGGCGGGAACGTCAGGAAGCGCGCACTGGAAAACGAGATCGGTGCGATGATCAGGACGGGAAGGATCAGATAGATCAGCACCAGCGCGCAGATCATATACAAGAGAATCCGTGCGGGCGAGGCGCGCATCATTTCTGCCCCAACACGCGGTCGAGCGAGATGAAGCGGCTGACGACAAAGAAGATCGCGAGCACGCCGAGGAGCAGCACCACCGCGACCGCGCTCGCCGCCCCGAACTGGTTGTAGAGCTCGACGTTGCGGCTCACCAGCATCGACACCATCACGGTGCGACCGCCGCCGAGCAGCTCCGGCGTGATGTAGAAGCCGAGGCAGAGCACGAACACCATGGTGCAGCCGGCCAGCACGCCAGGCAGCGACAGCGGCAGGAACACGCGGAAGAACGTCAGCGACGGGCTCGCACCCAGGCTGGCGCCGGCCTGCATGAGATCGTTCGGTATCTTCTGCATGGTGGCGCAGAGCGGCAGCACCATGAACGGCAGCAGGATGTGCACGGTCGCGACGACCGTGCCGAACGTGTTGTGAACCAGCGCGAGCGGCTCGGAGACCACATCGAGATAGCGCAGGAGCTGGTTGATCACGCCGGTACGCTGCAGCAGCGCCAGCCAGGCATAGGCGCGCACCAGTACGCTGGTCCAGAACGGCAGCACGACCAACGACAGGATGAGGATGCTCCACCCCTTCGGCACCGAATTGGCGAGGTAGGCCACGGGATAGCCGAGCAGTAGGGCGATTGC
>JAEYTQ010000103.1 GCA_023433965.1 Pseudomonadota bacterium
GCCGAAGATCACGGTCTGGAACGCTTCGGTCTTGAGATATGCCGTTGTCACGACGAAGGAGCGGTCGTTCATCGCCAGCAGCATCAGCCCGGTTGCGACGATCTGGCTGAGCGCCCCTAACAGCAGCCACGGCCAGAACACGGCCGGCGGCGAACTCAGGGGATCGCCGGTCGCAGCCAGCACCAGTCCCAGGAGCAGAAGCGAGAACGGAAAGCCGAACAGGAAGCGGATGTTGGTTGCGCCCCACGTCCCCAGCGGCTTCGTCAGCGACCGTTGCATCGCATTGCGCGCGACCTGTCCGAGCGCGGCAATGATGGTGAAGGGAATCCAGAGGCTGGCGATGGTGAGCATCGTGGCGGCGGGTGGCGGGTGGCGGGAGAAGATTTCAGCCAACCTGCCGCCGGCCGCGAAGCACGTCAATCACGCGGACGTCATGGGTGCGATGCTCCCGCAACAAATTCGGGAGCCGTCCCTGCAAACGCTACTCGACGCCGGATTGGCCGTGGGTCCGTCTCAAGCCGCGGTTGCCGGCCGCAGCTGGATCGCAATCATGCGTTCCAGCGTCTCCACCGACTGGAAATTCTCCGGCGTGATCTCGGATTGCGGGATGGTGAAATCGAACTCGGCCTCGACGCCGAGCATCAGATTGACCATGTCCATCGAGGTCAGGCCGACATCGACGAGCTTGGCCGAAGGTGTAACGTCGGCGGTGAGCGAATTCTGTTCGAGGATGCCCTTCACCACCTTGGTGATGCGGTTGCGCAAATCGCTATGGAAGGCCTGCATCGGCAAAAATTCCCATCTTGTCTATCGGAGGCGGACCGGACTGCCGGCTACGATGGGCACGGCCTGCCTCTCCTGCAATGGGCGGCAGCAATACTTCGCGTTTCTTAGTAAACGATGACTCGGATTGTCTGAAAATCTGGCTTCTTCCAGAATCCTAACGCGATGCCGGAGAATCGGGTGATGCAAACAACCGGGCCTTAACTGTTCATTCGGAATTGGGCTTTGTTTACCCTCTATTTCATCGACGAATTTGAATTAAATCCGTAGCCTCACCTCACAAGCAAAGATGACCGGAGGATCGCTGGCGGCGTCGCGAATGATGCCGGCGATCTCGAACGGCAAACAGGAGGCGGACGAGTATGAACGTGCGTGAAGCAGTCCTCACTGTCGACGAGATGCAGGCGAGCTTTCTCGAGCGGGGCCCCTCCCTGATCGAGCGCGCCGCCCAGACCGCTGCTGCAGCCGCGGCCGACGCAGAGGAGGTTGATCGCGACGCACGCTTCCCGCATCGGGCTTTCGACGTTGCGCGTGAGCAGAAGCTGCTCGGCGTGATGATTCCGGCCGAGTTCGGCGGCTTCGGCGCCTCGATCCACGACGTCACCGACATCTGCTACACGCTCGGACGCGCCTGCGCCTCGACGGCGATGATCTATGCGATGCACCAGACCAAGGTCGCCTGCATCATCAGGCACGGTCATGGCATTCCCTGGATGGAAACCATGATGCGCCGGGTCGCCCGCGACCAGTGGCTGCTCGCCTCCTCCACCACCGAGGGCCAGAACGGCGGCAACATCCGCGCCAGCGCCGCCGCAGTCGACCATGCTGGCGACACCGTCTCGCTGGTGCGCGACGCCACCGTGATCTCCTACGGTGCCGAGGCCGACGGCCTCGTCACCATCGCGCGCCGCGCCACCGATGCCGCCGCCTCCGATCAGGTCCTGCTGGCCCTCGCCAAGGACGATTATTCGCTGAAGCGCACGCTGGGCTGGGAAACGCTCGGCATGCGCGGCACCTGCTCGACCGGGTTCGAGCTGAAGGTCGACTGCCCCGCCGACCGCGTCTTCCCGGAATCCTATGACAAGATCCATGCCCAGACCATGACGCCGTTCGCGCATCTGTGCTGGTCGTCGGCCTGGGCCGGCATTGCCGCGGCGGCCGTGACCCGCGCGCAGGCCTGCATCCGCACGGCAGCGCGCTCTTCCGGCGGTCAGATGCCGCCGGCCGCGGCGCACTTCACCGCCGCCAAGATGTCGCTGGCCAGGTTGCGCGCGCTGATCTCGGCCAATCTGGATGCTTTCGCCCGCGCCGAGCATGACGAGCGTGCGCTCGGCTCGCTCGACTTCCAGTCGTCGATCACGCTTCTGAAGGTGCAGGCTTCCGAGCTCGCGGTCGAGACCGTGATGCATGCGATGCGCACCACGGGTCTTTCCGGCTACCGCAACGACGGCGAGTTCACCATGGGCCGTCACCTGCGCGACGTGCTGTCGTCGCCGATCATGATCAACAACGACCGCATCCTGGTCAACGCCGCGACATCGACGCTGATGAGCGGGGTGCCGACGAGCCTTCGCGACTGACTGACGCGCTTAACCGACGTGCCTGATTGACTGACGTGCCTTGGCGACTGAAGCAACAAGAACAAATTTTGAGATAGCAGGACATCGAATCATGAATATTGCCGTCCTCCCCGACTCGCCCGCGACCGCGCCGCAGCAGATCGACCCGCTCGATCATCTCGCCGACCAGCTGTTCCACCGCATGGGCGCCGATGGTGTCTATGCCCGCACCGCGCTCTATGAGGGCATCGTCGACAGGCTCGCCGCGCTGATCAGCAGCCATCGCGAAGCCGGTACCGAGGTGATGCGCTTCCCGCCGGTGATGAGCCGCGCCCAGCTGGAAAAATCCGGCTATCTCAAGAGCTTTCCGAATCTGCTCGGCTGCGTCTGCGGTCTGCACGGCACCGAGCGCGAGATCAACGCCGCGGTGAGCCGTTTCGATGCCGGCGGCGACTGGACCACCTCGCTCTCGCCGGCCGATCTCGTGCTGTCACCGGCCGCCTGCTATCCGGTCTACCCGATCGCGGCGAGCCGTGGCCAGCTGCCGAAGGGCGGCCTGCGCTTCGACGTTGCCGCCGATTGCTTTCGCCGCGAGCCGTCGAAGCATCTCGACCGCCTGCAATCGTTCCGCATGCGCGAATATGTCTGCATCGGCACGGCTGAGGACGTCGCCGATTTCCGCGAGCGCTGGATGGTGCGCGCGCAGGCGATCGCGCGCGATCTCGGCCTCACCTTCCGTGTCGACTATGCCAGCGATCCCTTCTTCGGTCGCGTCGGCCAGATGAAGGCGGTCAGCCAGAAGCAGCAGCAGCTCAAGTTCGAGCTCCTGATTCCGCTGCGCTCCGAAGAGCAGCCGACCGCCTGCATGAGCTTCAACTATCATCGCGAGCATTTCGGCACGACCTGGGGCATTCAGGACGCCGACGGCGAGCCGGCGCATACCGGCTGCGTCGCCTTCGGCATGGACCGGCTCGCCGTCGCCATGTTCCACACCCACGGCACCGATCTTTCCGCCTGGCCCGCCAGGGTGAGGGACGTCCTGGGCTTGCGGCCGCAAGTCGCGGCCAGTGCCCACGGCGAAGGCTGGCGCTAGTGCATCATCCGGATGCCGAAGGGCCGCGTCAGCGCAAACGCGAAGCGGCGCTCCGGCGCGCTCATGCTGAAACTATAGACGAACGAGGCCGACCATTTCCACGGGCAAGACGAGCGTGATCCACACCAAGGTCCGATGCCGCGAGATCACGGAGTCCGACGTCGACAAGATCGCGGACTTGCTGACGCGCGGCTTCGTCGGCCGCTCGCGCGAGTACTGGATTCAGGGCCTGCGACGGCAGGCGTTCCGAGCCGTGCCGGAGGGTTATCCGCGCTTCGGCTACATGCTCGACGACGACGGCACGCCGGTGGGCGTGCTGCTCCTGATCTACACGGCACAGAGGCAAGGCGAAGAGAGCGCCATCCGGTGCAATTTGTCGAGCTGGTACGTCGACCCGGCCTATCGCAACTATGCCCCGCTGCTGACCAAAATCGCGCAGCGGCACAAGGACGTCACGTATTTCAACATCAGCCCGGCGCCGTGGACCTGGCCGATCATCGAGACCCAGGGCTTTCGCGCCTATTGCCGCGGCATTTTCTTCTCGGTCCCCGCGCTGGCGCGGCCGCCGCGCTGGAGCGAGATCGAGGTCATCCCGCCGCACGCCAAGGAGATCGAGGGGCTTTCCGAAGCGGAGACCGAGCTGCTGACGCGGCATGCGCGCTATAATTGCCTCAGCCTCGTCTGCCGCACGCCGAAGGGAACGTTCCCCTTCATCCTGCAACCGGTGCGCATCCGCCGCGGCTTCATCGCACCCCCCGCGATGAAGCTGATCTATTGCCGGAGCGCCGCCGAATACGCCGAATGCGCCGGCCGTATCGGCCGGCTGCTGCTGCGGCTTGGCAAGATCGCGGTGGCTGTGGACACCAATGGTCCGATTCCGGGTCTCGTCGGCATCTACACCGAGCGGCGCGGACGCAAATATTTCAAGGGGCCGCATGAGCCACGGCTCGGCGACCTCACGGATACGGAACTCGTCTTGTACGGGCCTTAGGGCAACGTCGGGTCCGTAGCCCGGATGAGCGTAGCGACATGCGGGAACGTCCGTCCCGGATATCGCTGCGCTCATCCGGGCTACAGCCTATCGCCTTGTCTGCAGGCCATTTGTGCGCGCTCTCCCCATGGCCGGTCACCCTCCGTAAACTACGGCGCTTAAGGGAATTTTCCGGCCTCTTCGCTACCCTTGGCGGCTGAATTAGGTTGCGCCGAGTCCATTGCCTGCCGAGGTCCCGCCGACCCCATGATGTCGACTAGCGACAACGCGCTTGGTACAGGCCGTGAGCAGGGCGCAGATGCCCTGGTCGCGCTCGGCCAGCTCGCGCTCGACCACATGGAGCAGGGTGTCTGCGTCTACGACGCCGACAATCGCATCATGCTGGTCAATCAGCGTTACCGTTCCTTCTTCAATATGTCGGCGGACATCGTGCGGGTCGGCGCGAGCTACCGCGAGGTGCTCGCGCATAGCGCAAGATGCGGCAACTTTCCGGAAAGCGAGCTGGACAAGCTGCATTCGGCACGCCTCGCACGGATCGCCGCGGGCAAGCCGTTCCGGACCGAGCAGCGCCTGGCGAACGGCGTCGTCATGTCGCTCGAGCTGAAGCCGCTTCCCGGCGGCGGATGGATGACGATTTGCGACGACGTCACCCGCCTCGCCCGGCTCGAGGCGGAATTGCGCGTGCAGACTGAGCGCAGCCAGCATGCGCTCGCCAACATGTCGCACGGCCTCATCATGTACGACGCCGAGAGCCGCGTCGTCGTCTGCAACGAACGCTTCCTGAACCTCTACGACCTCGATCCCGACGTCGTGAAGCCGGGGGTCTCGCATCGTGCGGTGCTCGACCACTGGATCTCGCGCGGCAATCTGCCGGGCATGCCGGCCGATGAATTCCATGATTCCAGATTGGAGGACGTTCGCACCAGACGGGCGAAATCCCTTCTGGTGATGCGCTATGACGGGCGCATGGTGCAGTCGGTCTCCCGTTTCCTGCCCGACGGCGGCTGGGTGACCGTGCACGAGGACGTCACGGAGCGGCTGCAATACGAGGAAACGCTGAGGCAGCAGAACTTCATCCTCGATGCTGCGCTGGAGAACATGGCGCACGGGCTGGCCTTCTATGACAGCGACATGCGCCTGCGCGTCTGCAACACCACCTACCGCAAGATCTACCGGCTGTCGCCGGAGGAAACCAGGCCGGGGACGCATCTCGCCGAGCTGGTCGAGCATTCGATGGCGAACGGCGCATTCGCTTCTGAGTACAGCCCCCAGCAGATTCTCGAATCCGCCCGCGCGCGGATCGCCAATTGCGATTCCTCTCCGATGCGCCGGCGCATGTCGAACGACACCGTGGTCTCGGTACGCTATTGCGCGCTCCCCGACGGCGGCTTCGTCGCCACCTACGAGGACATCACCGAGCGGGAACATGCGATCGAGCAGCTCAGCGAACAGTACCGCCGCTTCGACGCGGCGCTGAACAACATGAGCCAGGGGCTCTGCATGCTCGATGCGAGCCTGCGGGTGATCGTGTGCAATCGCCGCTATATCGAGATGTACGGCCTCTCGCCCGACATCGTGAAGCCCGGCGTCTCGATGCGCGAGATCATGGAGCACAGCTGTGAGCTCGGCATCCTTTCCAACACGACGGGCGCCAGGCTCTATGCCGACTATGTCGAACGGCTGCGCGAGGGCGAGCACACCCTGCACCGGCACCTGAACGACGGCCGCATCATCAAGCTCAATCACAAGCGGATGGAGCATGGCGGCTGGGTCGTCACCTACGAGGACGTCACCGAACGTCACAAGGCCCAGGCACGCGTCGCGCACATGGCGCAGCACGATTCGCTGACCGACCTGCCCAACCGCACGCTGTTCCGCGAGAAGATGGGCGAGGGACTGAACCAGGTCGCGATCGCCGGCGGCGCCATGGCCGTGCTGTGCTTCGACCTCGACAATTTCAAGACCGTCAACGACCGCCTCGGCCACGCCGCAGGCGACCGCCTGCTGCGCTGGGTCGCGGCGCGCCTCAAGGACAATGTCGGCGAGCACGACACCGTCGCGCGGCTCGGCGGCGACGAGTTCGCAATTCTCCAGCGCGGACCGCAGCCGCGAGCGGCCGAGGAGCTCGCCCGCCGCCTCGTCGAGATCATCGGTCATCCCCCGCCGCTGGAAAGCCAGTCGGTCCGGGTCGGCGTCTCCGTCGGTATCGCCATCGCGCCCGACCACGGGCTCGACGCCGACGAGCTGATGAAATGCGCCGACCTTGCGCTTTACCAGGCCAAGGCGAGAGGACGCGGAGTCTATCAGCTGTTCGAGCCCGAGATGGAGGAAGAGGCGCAGAGCCGGCACGCGCTGGAACAGGATCTGGCCGGCGCGCTCGAAAGACGTGAATTCCACCTGGTGTTTCAACCGCAGATGCGACTCGATTCCTCCGAGCTCACCGGCTTCGAGGCACTGCTGCGCTGGAAGCATCCCTCGCGCGGCTTGGTCTCTCCGGCCGAATTCATTCCGCTGGCCGAGGAGAACGGGCTGATCGTTCCGATCGGCGAATGGGTGCTGCGTACGGCCTGCGCAGCCGCCGCGCCCTGGCCCGGCGTCACCCTGGCCGTGAACCTGTCTCCGGTGCAGTTCCGCTCGCGCGGACTGGTGGCGATGGTCACGAGCGCACTGGCAGACGCCGGCCTGCCCCCGCAGCGGCTCGAGCTCGAGGTGACCGAGACGGCGCTTCTCGACGACAGCGAGGCGACGATCGAGATCCTGCACCAGTTGCGCGCGCTGGGGGTGCGCGTCAGCCTCGATGATTTCGGCGTCGGCTATTCCTCGCTGAGCTACTTGCGCAAGTTTCCGTTCGATCGCATCAAGATCGATCGCTCCTTCGTCGGCACGCTCGGCGAAAGCCCGGAAAGCGTCGCCATCGTCCGCACCATCGCCAGCCTCGGCTCGGTGCTCGGCGTCGAGACCACGGCGGAGGGGGTGGAAACCGAGGCGCAGCTCGACTTCGTCCGTGCGTGCGGCTGCACCGCCGTGCAGGGCTACTATTTCGGCAAGCCGTGCCTCGCATCCGAGGTCGACCGCACCATCGAGACGCTGAACGCGGTCCGGAAGGTTGCATAGAGATTCGCCGTATCTTCTGACGACGCAAATTCCGTGTCTCGGCAAACGTCCGAACGACCGATTGTCGCACGTCCTGTTTCGCGCATGATCGGCTCCCAGATAGCTGCGTCACGATCGTGCAATGCGCTTTTCTTCTCTTGCGAATTCGAGGACAATCCCTTCACAACAATGAGGAACGGCGGCCGGAACGCGGCGGCCGGAGGGAGGTGTTTCGATGTCGGGGTATGGGCTGAGGGCGGCTGCATTTGCCGCTATGCATATCGTCATGGGCACGTTGGCCGCGACCGGGGCCGGCGCGCAGGACTATCCTACCAAGCCGATCACGTTGATCGTGCCATGGCCGGCCGGCGGCTCGACGGACATTTCGATGCGCGCCATCGCCGACAGCGCCTCGAAGGTACTGGGGCAGCCGATCGTGATCGACAACAAGGCCGGCGGCGGCGGCACGGTGGGACCGGCGACCATGGCCGCAGCGGCGAAGCCGGACGGCTACACCATCTCGCAGATTCCGATCACCGTTTTCCGCCTGCCCTTGATGCAGGAGGTATCCTGGGATCCGGCGAAGGACTTCACCTACATCATCCATCTCACCGGCTACACCTTCGGTGTGACCACCAGCGCGGAGTCGCAGTTCAAGAGCTGGAAGGACGTGGTCGAGTTCGCCAAGGCGAACCCCGGCAAGGTGACCTACGCCACGCCGGGCGCCGGCACGTCGCTGCATATCGGCATGGAGCAGATCGCCGGGATGGCCGGCATCAAGCTGACGCAGGTCCCGTTCAAGGGAGGCGCGGAGACGAACGCCGCCGTGCTGGGACAGCACACCATGCTCCAAGCTGATTCCACGGGATGGCGGCCGCTGGTGGACGCCGGCAAGCTGCGGCTCTTGATGGTGTGGACCGGCGCACGCTCGCCGAACTATCCCGATGTGCCGACGCTGAAGGAGCTCGGCTATCCCATGGTCTACGATTCGCCGTTCGGCATTGCCGGCCCGAAGGGGATGGATCCGAAGATCGTCGCCAAGCTGCACGATGCCTTCAAGAAGGCGGTCGAGGATCCTGCGGTCATCGCCACGCTCGCCAAATACGACATGATCCCGAACTACAAGAACACCGAGGACTACAGGAAGTTCGTCGTCGAGGTCACCGAGTCCGAGCGCAAGGTGATCCAGACTCTGGGACTGGCGAAAAAGTAGGGCTGAACTGCTTTCGTGTCCCGGACGCAGTGCAGCGCTTCCTAAGCGATGCACTGCAGAGCCGGGACCCACCTTGCCAAGACCATTGGACCCCGGATCTGCAGCGCACCACCATAGCACGCCAAGACGTGCGTGAACGCACTTATGGCGCTGCGCAGCGTCCGGGGCACGAGAGAGAATCGATGAACGACCCAACCAACGTCAAACTCCGCCTCAGCAACTCCGAGCTCTGGGGCGGGCTGATCGGGCTTGCACTCGGCGGCTTCGTGATCTGGTCCGGCTTGAAGCTCAGGCTCGGCACCATCAACGATCCCGGCTCCGGCTACGTGCTGTTCTACACCGGCATCCTGATGTGCGTGTTCGCGAGCGCCATCATCGTCTCAGCGATCACCGAGGGTGGGCCGACGCTGACCTCGCGCTGGGAGAATGTGCGCTGGAGCAAGCCGCTTCTCCTCATCGCCTGCCTCATCGCATTCTCATTCGCGCTGGAGCCGCTGGGATTCCTGTTGTCGTCGATTCCGCTGATGCTGCTGCTGTTGCGCCTGATCGATCCCGTGCGTTGGACGCTAGCGGTCCCGATCGCCGTGCTGGTGCCGACCGGAATGTGGTGGGTGCTCAAGCGGCTGCTGTTGATCCAGCTGCCCTCGGGCCTGTTCGGGATCGGCTGACCCATGGATACGCTCGTCAATGTCGCCCATGGGTTCGGCGTCGCGCTGCTGCCGGTCAACCTGCTCTATTGCTTCATCGGCGTCTTCATCGGCACGCTTGTCGGCGTGCTGCCGGGGATCGGGCCGATCTCGGCGATGTCGCTGCTGCTGCCGGTGACGCTGTCGGGCACGCCGGAATCCGGCATCATCATGATGGCCGGCATCTATTACGGCTCGATGTATGGCGGCTCGACCACCTCGATCCTGGTCAACATCCCCGGCGAGGCGGCCTCCGTCGTCACCTGCATCGACGGCCACCAGATGGCGAAGCAGGGCCGCGCCGGCCCCGCGCTCGGCATCTCCGCCTTCGGCTCCTTCGCCGCGGGCACGTTCGCGCTGATCGCCTTGATGCTGGTGGCGCCGAAGCTTGCCAGCGTCGCGATCGCCTTCGGACCGGCCGAGTATTTCAGCCTGATGGTGCTCGGCCTCGTCGTGCTCACGTTCCTGACCCAGGGATCGATGCCGAAGGCGCTGCTGATGGCGTGCACCGGGGTCGTGCTCGGACTGATCGGGCTCGACAGCATCACCGCGCAGCCGCGGCTGACCTTCGGCCGCATGGAGCTGATCGACGGCATCGGCCTCGTACCCGTGGTGATGGGCCTGTTCGGCGTCGCCGAGGTGCTGCTCAACACCGAGCAGGCCATCAAGCGCGACATCATCAACACCAGGATCACCCATCTCCTGCCCACCAGGAAGGACTGGAAGGCGAGCGCGGGCCCGGTCGGCCGCGGCACCGTCCTCGGCTTCTTCCTCGGTATCCTGCCCGGCGGCGGCGCAGTGGTGGCGTCGTTTGCCTCCTACGCGCTGGAGAAGCGGCTGTCGAAGACGCCCGAGCGCTTCGGTCATGGTGCAATCGAAGGCGTCGCCGGGCCGGAATCGGCGAACAACGCCGCGGCGGGCGGCGCCTTCATTCCGCTGATGACGCTCGGCATCCCGCCGAACGTGGTGATGGCGCTGCTGCTCGGCGCCTTCGTCATCCACGGCCTGCAGCCGGGACCGCTGCTGATCACCCAAAATCCCGGCCTGTTCTGGGGCATCGTCGCCAGCATGTATATCGGCAACGTCATGCTGCTGATCCTGAACCTGCCGATGATCGGCATGTGGGTGCAATTGCTCAAGCTGCCCTACAATGTCCTGTTCCCACTGATCATCCTGTTCACGATCCTCGGCGTCTACTGCTCCAGCAACAACGTGTTCGACGTCCATGTGATGATCGCATTCGGAATCATCGGCTATTTCATGCGCAAGCTCGGCTACGAGCCGGCACCTTTGGTGCTCGCTTTCGTGCTGGGGCCGATGATGGAGAACAATCTGCGCAAGTCTCTGATCCTGTCGCAGGGCGATCTCTGGACCTTCGTGCAGCGACCCATTTCGGGCGTGTGTCTCGCCTTCGCGCTGGTGCTGCTGATCGCGCCGCTGCTGCCTTCGCTGCGCAAGAAGCGCGAGCTGGTGGCGCTGGACGAGGGAGCGTGAAGGTCTGTAGGGTGGATTGGCCGAAGGCGTAATCCACCTTGTCGTTTCCGAGGAAACAGATGTAGTGGGTTACGCTTCGCTAACCCACCCTACGAGACTTAACCCGCCGCAGGCAGCGCGCTGTCCGACGACACGCCCCACGGGCGCTCGGCCGAGGCAAGGCCGATCAGGCGGCCCTGGATGTAGTCGCAGCCCCACTCGCGCAGCATGTTTGCGGCCTCTTCGTCCTGCACCCATTCGGCCACGGTCTTGATGTCGAGGCGGCGGGCGAGATCGATCAGGGTCTGCACGAAGGCGCGGTCGTCGGCGGAATGGGTGATGTTCTGCACGAA
>JAEYTQ010000113.1 GCA_023433965.1 Pseudomonadota bacterium
TAACAACGCTGCGGTGATGAACAAGCGTTGATCGTCATTCCCGGACGCCCCGGAAGGGGCGGGCCCGGAATCCATAATCCCGGTTTGTGAATATGGATTCCGGGCTCGCGCGACGCGCGCCCCGGAATGACAGTGGAGAGAGCTGAGCTACGCGCTCGCCGCCACGCTCTCGGCCACCGGCCGGAAGTTCGCAAAATCCCAGTCGCGCCCGGGCGCCGCGTCGAGCAGCGCCTTGGTGTAGGCCTCCTTCGGGTGCGTCAGCACCTCGCCGGCGGGGCCCTGTTCCACGACGCGGCCGTGCTGCATCACCACCACCTCGTCGCAGATCTGCGCGGCGACGCGAAGGTCGTGGGTGATGAAAAGGATGGCGATGCCGAGTCGCTTCTGGATCTCGTCCAGGAGTTCCAGCACCTGCGCCTGCACCGAGACGTCGAGCGCGGAGACGGCTTCGTCCGCGACCAGCACGTCGGGATCGAGCGCGAGTGCGCGGGCGATGGCGATACGCTGGCGCTGGCCGCCGGAGAACTGGTGCGGATAGCGCGAGACGGCATCGGCCGGCAGGCCGACCAATTCGAGCAATTCGCGCGCGCGCTTCATCGCGTCGGCGTGCGCCACGCCGTAATTGACCGGGCCTTCCGCGATGCTCTCGCCGACGGTGACGCGCGGGTTGAGCGAGCGATAGGGGTCCTGGAACACGATCTGGATCTTCTGCCGGTGCGGCTGCAGCAGGCGGCGCGAGATGTCCGCGATCTCGCGGCCGGCGAGGCGCACGCCGCCGGAGGTCGGATCGATCAGGCGGACGATGCAGCGTGCCACCGTCGACTTGCCCGAGCCGCTTTCGCCGACGATGCCGAGGGTGCGGCCCTTGCGCAGCGTCAGCGTGACCTTGTCGGCGGCCACGACCTCGCGGCCTTTGCCGAAGAAGGCGCGCTCCTTGTAGACCTTGCTGAGCTCGTTGGCCTCCAGCACCACGGGCTCGCGGCTCTCCTCGCGCGGCGGCCGCGGCACGAGGCTCGGCACTGACGAAAGCAGGTTGCGGGTGTATTCCATGGTCGGATTGCGCAGCACGGTGTCGAGCGGACCGGTCTCGACCAGCCGGCCCTGCCGCATCACCGCGACGCGGTCGGCGATCTCGGCGACCACGCCCATGTCGTGGGTGATGAACAGCACGGCGGTGCCGTGATCGCGCTGGAGCTCGCGGATCAGGGACAGGATCTGCTTCTGCGTGGTGACGTCGAGCGCGGTGGTCGGCTCGTCCGCGATCAGCAGCTTCGGCTCCAGCACCAGGGCCATCGCGATCATGATGCGCTGGCGCTGGCCGCCGGAGAGGCGGTGCGGATAGGAGGCGAAGATGCGCTCGACCTGGGGCAGGTGGACCTGCTCCATCATGTCGAGAATGCGCTTCCTGCGCGCCTTGGCGTCGAGCTTGGTGTGCGCGCGCAGCACCTCGTCGATCTGCCGGCCGACCGGCACCACCGGATTGAGCGCGGTCATCGGTTCCTGGAAGATCATCGCCATCTGCGTCGCGCGGAGCTGGCGCAGGCGGCGGTCGGTGGCGGTGAGCAGCTCTTCGCCGACCAGCTTGATGCTGCCGCCGGTCGGCACCAGCGTGCCCTTCGGCAACAGGCCCATCGTCGTGAGCGAGGTCACCGACTTGCCCGAGCCGCTCTCGCCGACGAGGCACAGCGTCTCGCGCTGGCGCACCTGGATCGAGATGCCGTCGAGGATGTTGGCCCCGTTCGGCTTCTTGCCGACGGAGACGACGAGATTGTTGATGTCGAGGATGGTGTCGGTCATGCTGCAGAACTCTCGCTCGTCATTCCGGAGCGCGCGCTAGCGCGAGTCCGGAATCCATAGGGCGTCAGTACGAGGGGTGAAATGGATTCCGGGTTCGCGCCCTGGAATGACGGTGCAACCTCCATCACTTCCCCTCCCGCTGCTTCATGCGCGGATCGAGGGCGTCACGGGCGGCGTCGCCGATCAGGTTGATGCTGAGGATGGCGATCGAGAGCAAAAGGCCCGGCCAGAAGATCAGCGAGGGCTTGACCTGGAAGTACGCGCGGCCCTCGGCCATGATGTTGCCCCAGGTCGGCGTCTCCGGCGAGATGCCGGCGCCGAGGAAGGACAGGATGGCCTCGGTCAGGATCGCGGAAGCGCAGATATAGGTGCCCTGGACGATCAGCGGCGCGACCGTGTTCGGCATCAGGTGCCGCCACATGATCTTCGGCAGGCTCGAGCCGACCGAGATCGCGGCCTCGACGTAAGGCTCCTCGCGTGCCGACAGCACGACCGAGCGGACCAGGCGCGCGACGCGCGGAATCTCGGGGATGGTGATCGCGATCAGCACGGTCCACAGGCTGGCGCCGGACAGCGACACCACGGCGATCGCGAGCAGGATGCTCGGCATTGCCATCAGGCCGTCCATGACGCGCATCATCACGGCATCGACCAGCTTGAAGAAGCCGGAGACGAGGCCGATCGCAAGCCCGATGGCGATCGACAGGATCGCCGCGCCGATGCCGATCAACAGCGAGATGCGGCCGCCATAGATCACGCGCGACAACAGGTCGCGCCCGTAAGCGTCGGTTCCGAGCAGGAACTGCGCGGACGAGGGCTTCAGCCGCTGCGACGGCGCGAGCTGAATCGGGTCATGCGGCGCGATCAGCGGCGCCAGGATCGAGATCAACACGACCAGGGCGAGCAGGAACGTCGCCGCCGCGATGATCGGCGTCGAGGTGAGGAATCCGAACCGCGGCCGCAGCGGCGAGGTGATCGGAATGGAGGACTGGGGAAGGGTATCGACCGACATTTTGTTGTTGTCCTTGCCTCAGTACCGGATCCGGGGATCGAGAAGGGTGTAGGCGACGTCGATGATGAGGTTGACGACGACGTAGATCAGCGACGTCAGCAGGATCATCGCCTGGATCACCGGATAGTCGCGCGCCAGCACCGCGTCGACGGTGAGGCGCCCGATGCCGGGGATGTTGAACACGCTCTCGGTGACGACGACGCCGGAGATCAGCAGCGCGAAGCCGGTGCCGATCACGGTGATCACGGGCACCGCGGCGTTGCGCAACGCATGACGCATCATCACCGCGACCTCGTTGATGCCCTTCGCACGCGCCGTTCGCACGTAGTCTTCGCCGAGCACGTCGAGCATCGCCGCGCGCGTCATGCGCGCGATCAGCGCGATGTAGATGAAGGAGAGCGCACAGGTCGGCAGGATCATGCGCTCGAAGAACGGGCCGAAGCCGTTGAAGATGCTGCGGAAGCCCTGTACCGGCACCCAGCGCAGCTCGATCGCGAAGACCTGGATCAGGACATAGCCGACCACGAACACCGGTACCGAGAAGCCGAGCACGGACAGGCCCATCACGAAACGGTCGATCCAGGTGCCGTGCTTCCAGGCCGCGATCACCCCCAGGGGAACGGCGACGATGACCGCGAGGATGATCGTGCACAGCGCGATCGAGATCGACGGCTCGACGCGCTGGCCGATCATCTTCATGACCGGCAGGTTGGAGATCAGCGACGTCCCGAGGTCGCCGTGCAGCAGCTTGTTCACCCAGGTGATGAACTGCACGATCAGGGGCTCGTTGAGCCCGAGCGAGTCGCGGATGCGCTCGAGCCGCTCGGGCGTGGCGTTGTCGCCGGCCAGAATCGCGGCGGGATCGCCAGGCGTCAGCCGCAGCAGCAGGAACACGAACAGCGCGACGACGCCCATCACGGGCACCGCGGCCAGAACGCGGCGAATAAGATAACCCAGCATCAACCTATCTCCGGCTGCTTGACGTGTGGGGCCTCGGGGCGCCCGTGAACTCAGTCGTGTCTATCATGCCTGTCACTTGGGCTGAAAAGGCCGTCCGGAGACGCCGTCCTCTCGGGGCAAATTGTGTGCCAAGGGCAGCCCCGTCGCAAGGGGCAGGCGCGTCTCCGACATCGGCCACTCAGGATGCATGTCGCAGCTCACGCTCAACCCCAAGTGATGCAACGGTCGGCGGTGCGTTGAGCCCGCGCCAGCCGTCGATGTTCCCGGCAATCATCTGCGCGGTCGCGGCGGACAAGGTCCAGCCGAGATGACCGTGGCCGGTGTTGAAGAACACGCCAGGCATCCGTCTTGCGCGGACCACCGGCATCATGTTCGGCATCATCGGGCGCAGCCCGGCCCAAGGCACGACGCGCGACGTTTCGACCGCGGGGAAGTTGCTGCGCACCCAGTCGATCAGCGGCTGCACGCGGTCGGCGCGGATGTCGCGGTTGAAGTCGTTGAACTCGGCCGTGCCGGCCACGCGAAAGCGATCCGCGCCGAGCCGGCTGGTAACGATCTTGGCGGCCTCGTCGAGCAGGCTCACGGTCGGCGTGGCGTTGCGGCTCTCGGCGGTGTCGAGCTGCACGGTGATCGAGTAGCCCTTGACCGGG
>JAEYTQ010000130.1 GCA_023433965.1 Pseudomonadota bacterium
GAATAGCTCTAGCCCTCACCCGTTCTCCACCAGAAACTCCACCCGCTCCGCGGCGAAGCGCGAGTGCTTCGTCATCAGCCGCTTGCCTTCGAGGTCGTGGTCGGTGGCGTCGACCACGAGGATCGGCCGTCCCAGCGCGAGATCGAGACGGGACGCGTCGGTGGCGTCCACGATGCCGGCGGTGATCCGGGTCGCGCCGCGGCGGTAGTCGCGCACACCATAATGTTCGAGCAGCTTGGTCATGGAGCGCGTCACGGCGAACACGGCGCCTGCGTCCGGAAACCGATCCGCCGACAGCCAGGTGGTGGACACGCAGATCGGTGTGCGGTCGGCGAGGCGGATCGCCTCGATCCGCACCAGGGGCGCACCGGTCTTCAGTCGCAACTCTCGCGCGAGTTCGCGCGTCGCGACGTCATCGGTCGCCTCGATCAGCCGACCATGCGGTTCTCGACCCTCGGCGCCGACGATCTCGGAAAAGCGCGTGCGCGAACGCAAGGGATAGGCGAGCTTGTGCGCCTCGACATAGGTTCCGCTGCCGCGCTCGGCCCGCACCAGCCCGCGCTCGGCAAGAACTGCCAGTGCGCGCCGCACCGTGTGCCGGTTCACGCGATAGGTTTCCGCGATCTCCATCTCGCCCGGCAGCTTGTCGCCGGCGGCAAAGCGACCGTCGGCGATGCCGCGCTCGATGCCGTCGGCAACGAGGCGCCATAGCGCGACGCCCGAGGAGGCTGTGTCCTGCATGCTCATGTCGCGGGAAACCTACTCCAGAAATCACATCATTGTCACGAAACAGTCATGGCGTGATCGTATGAAGTTGTCTATTATCATAGACAACTTCGATGCGGCAAGCTCTGTAGAAAGTTGACCAGGTGACCCAGCACAACAACCAGCAAGCCCAGCGCAAGGCGGCAATGGCCGTGCTGGCGCACGCGGAGGCGGGCGAGATCGCCGCCCGCCTCCGCAACTTGGCTCTGCCGGAGCATCAGGATCTGCGCCGGCCGGAGAACGGCCTCGTCATGCTGCGCGGCCGGGTCGGCGGCGACGGCGCGCCGTTCAATCTCGGCGAACCCACGGTGTCGCGCGCGGCGGTGCGGCTTGCGAGCGGCGAGGTCGGCTTCGGTTATGCGCTCGGGCGCAACGGCGAGAAGGCGCGGCTGATCGCATTGTGCGACGCGCTGGTGCAATCCGGTGATTTCAGCACAGCCGTCGAGCGCGCCGTTATCGCGCCGTTGCGCGAGCAGCTTATGATTCGCCGTGAACGGACGGCGGCCGAGACCGCGGCGACGAAGGTTGATTTCTACACCATGGTGCGCGGTGAGGGGTGAGATCATGACCACGATTGCGGAACTGCCGCCCGGTTTCGCCGACAAGGTGCTGTCGGCGCAATCGACCTTTCGCTCGGTCATGGACGCGATGGCACGGCCGGGTTCGGTCCAGCGCATCGTGCCGATGGCAGGGGCGCCTGATGCGATGATGCGCGGCACGGCCGCGATCGCGCTGACACTGTTCGACCACGACACGCCGCTCTGGCTCGATGCGCGGATGGCGGAGCGCCCGGACGTGCTGAAATGGCTGAAATTCCACACCGGCGCGCCGGTGGTGCAGGATAGCTCGGTCGCGAGCTTTGCGCTGATCAGCGACGGCGCGTTGCTGCCGGCGCTGGAGCGCTTTGCGTTCGGCACCAGCGAATATCCGGACCGCTCGACCACGCTGATCATTCAGGTCGAGAGCCTGGTATCGGGGCGCAGCTTCGAGCTGCGTGGCCCCGGTATCGACGGCGTCGCGGAGCTGCAGGCGTCAATCAAGCCTTTCGACCTGTTCGAGCGCCTGCGGATCAACGAGGCGCTGTTTCCGCGCGGTATCGATGTGGTGCTGGTCGCCGACGACGCCGTGGTCGCGATCCCCCGCACCACGCCCGTCGTGAGCAAGGGAAGCTGAAGCATGTATGTTGCAGTCAAGGGCGGCGAGCGCGCCATCGACAACGCCCATCGCCTGCTCGCGCATAAGCGGCGCGGCGACCGGAGCGTTCCGGAGGTCACGCTCGACCAGATCTCGGAGCAGCTCGGCCTTGCCGTCGACCGCGTCATGAGCGAAGGCTCGCTCTATGATCGCGAACTCGCGGCGCTCGCGATCAAGCAGGCGCGCGGCGACCTGATCGAGGCGATCTTCCTGGTGCGCGCCTTCCGCGCCACCCTGCCGCGTTTCGGCGCCAGCGAGCCGATCGATACCGGCGCGATGCGGGTGCAGCGGCGGGTGTCCTCGACTTTCAAGGACATTCCGGGCGGCCAGATCCTCGGGCCCACCTTCGACTATACTCACCGCCTGCTCGATCCCGCACTCGCGGAAGGCTTCGTGCCGGAGATGCCAGTGGCGGCGGAGGCGTCCACTACGCCGACGCCGCGCGTGACGGACATTCTCGGGCGCGACGGACTGATCGAATCCTCGCCGCAGGCCGAGGACGACGCGAGCGTCGGCGATCTTACCCGCGAGCCGCTGAATTTTCCGGCCGAGCGCGACCTGCGCCTGCAGAATCTCGCACGCGGCGACGAAGGCTTCCTGCTGGCGATGGGCTATTCCACCCAGCGCGGCTATGGCCGCAACCATCCCTTCGCCGGCGAGATCCGCTTCGGCGAGGTCGAGGTCGAATACTTCGCGGAGGATGCCGGATTCGCCGTACCGCTCGGTTCGATCGAGCTGACAGAGTGCCAGATGGTCAACCAGTTCAAGGGCTCTGCGACCGAAGCGCCGTGCTTTACCCGCGGCTACGGCCTTGCCTTCGGCCAGAGCGAGCGCAAAACCATGTCGATGGCGCTGGTCGATCGCGCGCTGCGCGCACGCGAGCTCGGCGAAGAGGCGCTCGCCCCTGCGCAAGACGAAGAATTCGTGATGTCGCATTCGGACAACGTCCAGGCGACCGGCTTCGTCGAGCATCTCAAGCTGCCGCACTATGTCGACTTCCAGTCGGAGCTCGGCCTCCTCCGCAAACTACGTCAGGAGTTCGCGGACGCCAATGCGCCTGATGCCATGAAGGAAGCCGCGGAATGAACGCGCCCGCCTACAATTTCGCCTATCTCGATGAGCAGACCAAGCGGATGATCCGCCGCGCGATCCTGAAAGCGATCGCGATCCCCGGCTACCAAGTGCCGTTCGCCAGCCGCGAGATGCCGATGCCCTATGGCTGGGGCACCGGCGGCGTGCAGGTCACCGCCGCGATCCTCGGGCCGCAGGACGTGCTCAAGGTGATCGACCAGGGCTCCGACGACACCACCAATGCGATCTCTATCCGCAAATTCTTCGCCAAGACCGCCGGTGTTGCGACCACGACGTCGACGGAGGATGCCACGGTGATCCAGACCCGCCACCGCATCCCGGAGACAGCGTTGAACGACAGCCAGGTGCTGGTCTATCAAGTGCCGATCCCGGAGCCGCTGCGCTTCCTGGAGCCGCGCGAGACCGAGACGCGGCGCATGCACGCGCTGGCCGAATACGGCCTGATGCATGTGAAGCTCTACGAGGACATCGCCCGCTTCGGCCACATCGCGACCGCCTACGCCTATCCGGTCAAGGTCAACGCGCGATACGTGATGGACCCGTCGCCGACGCCGAAATTCGACAATCCCAAGATGGACAATTGCCCGGCGCTGCAATTGTTCGGCGCCGGCCGCGAGAAGCGCATCTACGCGATCCCGCCCTATACGCAGGTGGTCTCGCTCGATTTCGAGGATCACCCGTTCGAGCCGTACCGGTTCAACGCGCCTTGCGCGCTGTGCGGCGCAGAGAACTCCTATCTCGACGAGATCGTCACCGACGACGAGGGCGGACGCATGTTCGTCTGCTCCGACACAGATTATTGCGAGGGCCGGCAGGCCGCTGGCCATCACGGCAGCCTGAGCGCCGCGCCGTACGAGGAGAAGGCGCAGGAGGCCTCGAATGACTGATCAGAATCTGGTCGAGAACGACGAGCCGCTGCTGATCGCGAAATCCCTCAGCAAGTCCTTCGGCCGCATCAATGCTTGCCGCGACGTGTCCTTCGCGCTCTATCCCGGCGAGGTGCTGGCGATCGTCGGCGAGTCCGGCTCGGGCAAGTCGACGCTGTTGCAGATGCTGTCGGGCCAGCTCGCGCCGAGCGCCGGTGGTGTGTCCTACCGAATGCGCGACGGCGTCACCCG
>JAEYTQ010000169.1 GCA_023433965.1 Pseudomonadota bacterium
GCTTGAGCGTGCGCGTCGTGCGCGAGAACAGCTGCGTGCCGAACTCGGCCTCCAGCATCGCGACGCGCTTGCTGATCGCGGGTTGGCCGAGGCCGAGCTCCTTGGCCGCCGTCGAGAAGCTGCCGCCCTCGAGGGTACGAACGAACGCGCGCAGGCAATCGATCCGGTCCATGATTCATTCCCGAATGGAATAAATCATATCCCATATATTCCGTAGTGCGCAACACGGTGGGCGGCTAGGCTTTCCGCAAAACAAGCCGTGATCGGGCGAGGAAACAGGGAGGAGACCAAGTGGCACGCAACGTCGGAATCGTCGGGGCCGGAATCGCCGGCCTGCATCTCGCGCTCTACCTGCAAAAGCATGGCGTGGACGCCACAGTCATCACCGACCGCCCGCCGGACGACTATCGCAACATCCGGCTGCTCAACACGGTCGCGCATCACCACGTGACGCTCGCGCGCGAGGAGTATCTCGGCGTCAATCACTGGCCCGATCCGAAGGACCATTACTACTACCACGACCATGTCTTCAATTTTCCGCAGCCGTTGAGCTTTCGCGGCGACTTCTCCAGGCCGAGCCGCGCGGTCGACTACCGGATCTATCTGCCGGCCCTGATGCAGGACTTCACCAATCGCGGCGGCAGGATCGAGTATCGGCGGATCGAGGAGCGCGACATCCGTCCGCTGGTCGCCCGGTTCGATCTGCTGGTCGTCTCGACCGGCAAGGGCCCGCTCGGGCAGCTTTTCTCCTATCGGCCGGAGCACACGCCCTATTCGCAGCCGCAGCGGCGTCTCTGCGTCGGGCTCTACACCGGCGTGCGGCAGCCCGATCCCATGAACGTCACGCTGTCGGTCTCACCCGGACATGGCGAGATGATCGTGATTCCCACCATCACGTTCGGCGGCATCGCCAATGCACTGCTGATGGAGAACGTCCCCGGCGGCGACATGGAGGAGCTTGCGACGCTGAGCTACGACGACGACCCCAAGCACTTCCTGAAAGTGCTGCTGGGCAAGCTGGAGAAGCATCACCCGACCACCTACGACCGCATCGACACCGCGCGCTTCGATCTCGCGCAGCCGCAGGACCTGCTGCAAGGCGGCGTGGTCCCGACCGTGCGCAATACCGTGGTCGAGTTCGACGACGGCAAATGTGCGCTCGCGCTCGGCGACGTTCATGCCGTCGTCGATCCCATGATGGGGCAGGGCGCCAACGTCGCCTCCTATGCGGCCTTCGTGCTCGGTGAGGAGATCGTCAACGCCGACGCGCTCGACTCGCGACTGTGCGAGAAGGTCGACCTGAAGCGGCAGGACCGCGTGCTGGCGGCCTCGCGCTGGACCAACGTGATGCTGCAGCCGCCGTCCGAAGCGCTCGGCATGCTGATCGGCGCGATGAGCCAGAATCCGGCGCTGGCGAACGAGTTCACCGAGAATTTCAATTACCCGGACCGGCAATGGGACCGCATCTCCACGCCGCAGCGCATCCAGGCCTGGATCGAGCGGATGTCGGCGCCGCCGGAGCCGGTCAGGGCCATTGCGTGAGAGCGATGCGAGCGGGAGGCGACATGCAGCGCGCCAATCCGGCCTCGTTCCGCGAGGCCGCCTCGCGCTTTGCGACAGGAGTCGCGGTGCTGACCGCGCTGGACGAGCACGGCCGGGTCTGCGGCATGACCGCGAACAGCTTCGTCACCGTCAGCCTGTCGCCGCCGACCGTGCTGGTCTCGGTCATGCCCGGCCGCATGCATCGCGCGATTTCGGCGACCGGACGTTATTGCGTCAACGTCCTGCCCGACCATGGCCGGGACCTCTCGCGGCACTTCGCGAGCCAGCCGAACACCGGCGCCACGCCCGACTACGACATCGTCGACGGCCTGCCGCGTCTGAAGGGCTGCATCGCCTGGTTTGCCTGCGAGGTGACGCGTCACGTCGACGTCAGCGACCACACGCTGATCATCGCGGAGGTGTCGGCCTGCGATCATTGCGACACCACGCCGCTGGTGTTCTTCTCCAGCCGGTATCACCTGGGACCGGGCATGCCGGTGGATCGATGACGCTCGCGCGCATATGGCTTCTTGAAGGACCTGCGTGCGCGCCTCGCGAGTCGTTCACGCGCGATGCGCGCTGATGTCGTGGATCTTGCGAGACCCGAGCCGCTTGCGCAAATCCTCGCCGAGCATCGCCAGCGTCACCTCGCCGAGCCGCGACAGCAGCAGCGCCTCGGCATCGTGAAAGGCCTGATCGAGCGCGGCGTTGACGGCCTGCTCCACCAGGCAGCCGGGCGACTCCGTCCGGTTGCCCATGGCCAGCAGCGACGGGCTGCCGAGCGCGGCATAGACGTCGCGCAGCGTCACCTTCGAGAGGTCACAGGCCAGCGTCCAGCCGCCGCCATGCCCCTTCTCGGAGCGCACGTAACCAAGTTCCCGCAGCCCCGCCATGATGCGCCGGATCACGACGGGGTTGGTGTCCATCGCCCTGGCAAGAGTCTCGGACGTGAAGGGACCGGGTTGCTGCGCCATGTGCAGCAGCACATGCAACACGCCGGACAAGCGGGAGTCGCGCCTCATGTAACGTTGCATGTTACGTGTCGAGACAAAAGTCAAGCGGTCCGCGTCGTCCATCCCATGAGGGACGTGCGCCCAAGATGATGCAAGCAACAGGGCCGATGTCGGTCGGCGTCACTCGTTTCAGGACCGCTCTTCGAGGAAATGTCTGACCGCCTCGGCATATTCCCTGGGGGCGGTGGTCATTGCCTCGTGTGCCTGCCCTTTCAGAGGACCAAGCCGGACATCGGCTATGACGGCCGCGAGCGCCTTCGTGGCATAAAGTTCAGGTGGGCTCTCCGTGCCGATCTGAAGCAGAACGGGCATCGAAAGATCGCGAAAATCCTTCGCTTCGAAAGGGTGTTTCACCAGGGCGCAGAGATCCTGGAGCGAAGCCGGCGCATCGTCGAGAATGTGCTTCCAGTCCCGGGTCCCTTGCAGCGCCCTAAGGTCTGGCTCCGGGACACGAAGAATCTCGCCGAAGAACCGCGTCGCGAAACTCTCCCAGTCGCCGGCCCGACCCAAGCGAACGAGCGGGGCCATGGTCTCGGCGCTCAACAAGTGCGGGGACGGCGGCTCGTAAACCACGAGTTTCCTAATTCGTTCCGGCGCGTTGGCCGCTACGCCGAGTGCCACCAATCCCCCATAGGAGTGGCCAAGCAGGTGAACAGGCTCGCCGATGTGCCGGACCAGGGCCAAAGCATCGGCAATCTCGTCCGAGACGGAATGTCCTTGCGTGGCTTCGGTGTGACCCCGCCCCCGTCGGGCGATCGTGTAGGCGGTGAAGTGCCGCGCCAGAAAAGGCCTGGCGTACATCCAATTGGTGTGATGATCGCTGAAGGCGCCATGAATGAGAACGAGCGGTGGACCTTCGCCCCAGCTCTCGTAGCTCATCCGCACGCCCGAGGGCGTGAGGAGGCTGCGGGCTTCGCTGGGGAGGACAGCAATTTCACTGGTGTCTGGCATCGATGAATCTCTCCTGGAAACGATCGCGTACGGTCGCCGCTGCTCCACGATCATCGGCTCGGCGCACGCTAGGTGTTCAGACGCGTGCCTCTTCGCACGCGAAGCATGCGGCCGCGATCGCCGCAACGTGACGATGGTCCGTTCCGCAGCAACCTCCCAGCACATTGATATGCCGGAACTGTCGCCGCAGGTCCGCGTATTGCCGCGCAAGCTCGACAGGATCTCCGGCGTCCAGATCGGTCATGGTGTCGAGTTCGGCGTGACTGCGCCTGGACGCATTGGCGCGCAATCCGCGCAGGCGTTTGATCCAGCTCGAATCCTCCTCGAGGGAATCGGCGAAATGAGTCGGATGCGCACAATTCAGCATGTAGTAGACCGGCGCCGCTCCGGTCTGCGCGTCGACTTCCGAGATCGCATCCCTGAGCGTCTGGCCGGTCGGCAAGCGGCCATCGGTCTCTACGGTGAACGAGATCGCGACCGGCATGTTCGCGGCCACGGCGGCGCGCGCGACGCCGATCGCCTCGTCGACGTAGTTGATCGTGAAGGCGCTGACCATGTCGGCTTCCGTTCCCCGGAAAACCTCGATTTGCTCGGCGTGATAGTCCTGCGCCGCCGCCGCGCTCATTTGCTGACCCGGGACATAGCCGTCGCCGCGCGGACCGATGTTGCCCGAAATCACCATCGGTGAGTTCGTGGTCTCGAAATGCGCGCGGATGTCGGCCATGAGATCAATGGCCTTGCGGTTGACGTCGGCAAGATCCTGCTTCGAGTAACCG
>JAEYTQ010000191.1 GCA_023433965.1 Pseudomonadota bacterium
TCGCTGGTACGCTCCTTCGTCGAGCTGCATGGCGGCAAGGTGCGGGTGGATTCGGTCGTCGGCCGGGGTACGGTCGTGATCTGCGACTTCCCGACCGACCAGGCGGCGCATCGCGACGCCGCCGAATGAGCGCGCCGATCACATTCTCCGTCGCACTCCACAACGAGACGGCGACTGCGCAATTGATGGCCGACCTCGCACTGCTGGTCGGCCCCGGCGACGTCATCACGCTCAGCGGCGATCTCGGCGCCGGCAAGACCGCGGCTGCGCGCAGCCTGATCCGCTACCTCGCCGGCGAGGATGCGCTGGAGGTGCCGAGCCCGACCTTCACGCTGGTGCAGAGCTACGAGCTGCCGCCCTTCCCTGTCATGCATGCCGACCTCTACCGCGTCGAGGACGAGAGCGAGCTCGAGGAGATCGGGCTGTCGCCGCTCCCGGACGCGACGCTGGCGTTGATCGAGTGGCCGGAGCGTGCGCCGTCGGCGATGCCGCGCGATCGCGTCGACATCGCGCTGACGCATCTCCCCGCGCTGGGCTCGAACGCACGCGCAGCCGACCTCACCGGTTACGGCAAGGGCGCGGCCATTGTCGCGCGACTGAAGGCGCTGCGCGAATTCCTCGATAGATGCGGCTATAGCGATGCGACGCGCAAACGCATGGCCGGCGATGCTTCGACCCGCTCCTATGCGCGGCTGCTGCGCGAGGACGGGATCGTCATCCTCATGAACTTTCCGCAGCGGCCCGACGGCGCTGCCCTCTACGACGGAAAATCATATAGTGCCGCGGTGCATCTGGCCGAGAACGTCAGGCCGTTCGTCGCCATCGACGAAGGCCTGCGCGCGCAAGGCATCTCCGCGCCTGCGATCCATCATTCCGATCTCGAGCACGGCTTCCTGATCACCGAGGATTTCGGCAGCGAAGCCGTGGTCGAAGGCGATCCGCCGCGCCCGATTTCCGAGCGCTACGAGGCCGCGACCGACCTGCTGGCGATGCTGCACGGCAAGGTACTGCCGGAGACGCTGCCGCTGGCGCGGCAGACCTACGCCATCCCGCACTTCGACGTCGAAGCGATGCTGATCGAAATCGGGCTGATGCCGGAATGGTATCTGCCCGATCGCAACGCGCCGCTGAGCGAGGCGCAGCGCGCGGAATTCTTCGCGATGTGGCGCGAGCTCTTGAACAAGCCGTTGGCGGCGCCGAAGACCTGGGTGATCCGCGACTACCACTCCCCCAACCTGATCTGGCTCGGGAATCGCACCGGCATCGAGCGCGTCGGCGTCATCGACTTCCAGGACACCGTGCTCGGACCGCAATCCTACGACGTCGTCTCCCTGCTCCAGGATGCCCGCATCGACGTGCCCGAGACCATCGAGCTGACGCTGCTGTCGCGCTACATCAAGGCGCGGCGCGCGCAGGACACGAGCTTCGATGCGGCCGGCTTTGCCGAGCTCTACGCCATCATGTCGGCGCAGCGGAACACGCGCCTGCTCGGCACCTTCGCCCGCCTCAATCGCCGCGACGGCAAGCCGCATTATCTGCGTCACCAACCGCGGATCTGGACCTATCTCCAGCGCTCGCTGGCGCATCCGGCGCTCGGCGTGTTGCGCGACTGGTACCACGCCAACGTCCCGCCGCCTCGCGTCTGATTCCGGGCTACGAGATTTACCGGCTGTTAGCCAAGACATCGGTATTCTGGCGGCGAAGCAGCCGGATCGTTACGGGGGCTGGAGCAAGGGCAGATGGCGACGAAAGCGGATCAGCGCGTCAACAACCGGGTTGTTTTCGAACGCGGGGTTCCGGCCCAGATGATGGGAATCGACGGCACCTGGCGGCGCGAATGCACCATGGAGGACGTCTCCGATACCGGCGCCAAGCTGACCATCGACGGCTCGGTGGAAGGCCTCCACCTGAAGGAATTTTTTCTCCTGCTGTCGTCCACCGGGCTTGCCTATCGGCGCTGCGAACTGGCCTGGGTCAATGGCGACCAGATCGGCGTCAATTTCCTCAAGGTGGGCGACAAGAAGAAAAAGGCGCGTTCCACAGCCGTCGGGGCGTGACGGCAACGCCCGTCGTACAACCGTCACGGCGGGTGGTTAAGGCGGTTGACGCGGTGCAGCTGATCAAGTCCCGTGCTAGGATTTGCTGCGAACGCGAAAAGGTCTGAGAAAGCAAGGATGTCCGTCAAACCGACCAAAGCCATGGTGCTTGCCGCAGGGTTCGGCCTGCGCATGCGTCCCCTGACGGACAAGATGCCGAAGCCGATGGTGCCGGTGGCCGGCCAGCCGTTGCTCGACCACGTGCTCGACAAGCTCGGCCAGGCCGGCGTGACCGATGCCGTGGTCAACGTGCATTACCTGCCGGACCAGATCATCACTCACGTTGCATCGCGTCAGCTTCCGCGCGTGACCATCTCCGACGAACGCGACCAGGTGCTCGGCACCGGCGGTGGTGTGGTCAAGGCGCTGCCCCTGCTCGGCGCCGCGCCGTTCTTCCACGTCAATTCCGATACGCTGTGGATCGACGGCGTGCGCTCCAACCTGACGCGGCTTGCCGAGAATTTCGACCCCGCGCGCATGGACATCCTGCTCTTGATGGCGCCGACCACGACCAGCATCGGCTATAGCGGGCGCGGCGATTACGGCATGCTGGCCGACGGTGCCTTGCGCAAGCGTAAGGAAAAAGAGGTCGTTCCGTTCGTCTATGCCGGCGCCGCGATCATGTCGCCCGCGATCTTCGCCGATGCGCCCAAGGGCGAATTCTCGCTGACGAGGATGTTCGACCGCGCGGGCGAGCAGGAGCGGCTGTTCGGCCTTCGCCTCGACGGCGTCTGGATGCATGTCGGCACGCCCGATGCCGTGCATGCGGCGGAGGAGGCGTTTCTGGAGAGCGTGGCGTAGGCGGGCGTCATTCCGGGTTCGATGCTTCGCGTCGCCCCGGAATGGCAGCGGGAGAGCGGGGACGACCTCTTTCCAGGCCATGACCATTCGATTCCGCCTCCCTATAGTGCCCTGATCTTCGAATCAGGCAGCCCATGCGCGTTTTCAGCGTTCCGCTCTCAGTTCCGTTCCTGCGCACGGTCGTTTCGAGCCTGCTCGATGGTCAATTGGTCGAGGGATTCGAGGCGCGCAAGGAACCGGCGCGCCTGGCCGATGCCACGCTGTATCTGCCGACGCGGCGCGCGATGCGCGTCGTGCGCGAGATCTTCCTTGAAGAGATGAAGGCGGATGCGGTCGTGCTGCCGCGTATCGTCGCGCTCGGCGACATCGACGAGGACGAGCTCGCTTTCGCCGGCGAGGGCGAGCAGTTTTCGGGCGCGGCGCCGCTCGACATTCCGCCGCGGCTCGGCGAACTCGAACGGCGGCTGACCCTGGCGCAGCTGGTCGCCGCCTGGGCCAAGGGCCCGGTACTATCGCCGCTGGTGGTCGGCGG
>JAEYTQ010000229.1 GCA_023433965.1 Pseudomonadota bacterium
GCGGTCTGCGCCTCGCCGACGATGCCGATCGCCATATAGGCTTCGGTGAGCCGGTAGAGCGCCTCCTCGACATGGCGGGTGGTCTGGTACTGGGTGACCACGGTCTTGTAGCGGTTGATCGCCGCCGTGTAGTCGCGCTTCTGCGCGTAGTAGCGGCCGACATTCATCTCCTTGCCGGCGAGCTGGTCGCGCGCGCCCTCGATCTTGGCCTTGGCCGAGGTCGCGTATTCGGAGGTCGGATATTTGCGCACCACCTCTTCCAGCGCGGCGATCGCCTTCTCGGTGCGGGTCTGGTCGCGGCTGATGTCGGGGATCTGGTCGTAATGGGAGGCCGCGATCAAATATTGCGCGTAGGCCGCGTCCGGGCTGCCGGGATGCAGCGTGACGTAGCGGGTCGCAGCGCCGATGCAGCCGTCGTAATCGCCGCCCTGATAGGACGCATAGGCCGACATCAGCAGCGATTTGCGGGCCCAGTCGGAATAAGGATGCTGACGGTCGACCTCTTCGAACTTCTTGGTCGCCGCCTTCATGTCCTTCTTCTCGTTCATGAGGTACAGGCCCTCATTGTAGATCTTGTCGGCGGGCTCCTCGGCGAAGGTGTCGTCCTTGGCGGTGAACTTGTCCCAGAGCGCGCCGGTGCCGCAGCCGGCGAGCGGCAGCGCGAGCACGATGAAAGTGACGGCCTGAAGCAGCCCACGGGCTCGCGACCCGACCGAGAAATATCCGCGCGTCATACGCTGTACCGACATGAGTTTAAGCCCTGACGCCCTGTGATCGGTGTCCGCCAGCCCATGACCCGTCATGGGCGCGAAAGGTAACCGTGGTGCCTGCCATGCGACCACGCCGATGGATCCTAAAAACGATCGCTAACGAACCGGATAGGCAGGCATTTCGCCCGGATTAAGGCGAACCTGCCGCAATCCTAGCCGATCATGGTTACCAGGAGTTTCCCGGGGGAAGCCGCCAGCCGAAATGCCGCGGCGACAGGTCTCGATCAGGACACATCCGGCCCGAACGCCGCGGCGACCCGGCCGCCGACGATGCCGCGTCCAACCTCGCCCACGGGACGCGTGGTGCGGCGGGCGGCCTCGCCCTCCACCACCCGCCAGGCGGTGCGGTCAGCGAGAAGCGCGGTCAGGACGGCGTGGTTGAGCTTGTGGCCGCCACGCACCGAGCGATAGGCGCCAAGCAGCGGCAGGCCGGCCAGCGCGAGGTCGCCGATCACGTCCAGCACCTTGTGACGGGCGCATTCGTCGGCGTAGCGCAGGCCCTCGGTGTTGAGCAGCCGCTCGTCGTCGAACACGACGGTGTTGTCGAAGGAGGCGCCGAGCGCATAGCCCGCGCTCCAGAGTCGCGCGACATCGCTCATCAGACCGAACGTCCGGGCCCGGCCGACTTCGCGGCGGAAACGCTCGGGGTTGAGGTCGAAGGCGTAAGCCTGCTGGCCGATGACGGGATTGGTGAAGTCGATCTCGACCTCGACGCGGAACCCGCCGGCGTGCGGCCGGATCTCGCCGAGAGAATCGCCGATCTCGACCGAGATCGGCTTCAAGACCTGGATGAAGCGGCGCTGCGCCGGCTGGGTAACGATGCCGGCCTGATCGATCGCCGCGACAAACGCCGCGGCGCTGCCGTCCATGATCGGCACTTCGGGACCGTCGATCTCGATGGTGGCGTTGTCAACGCCCATCCCCCGCAGTGCAGCAAGAACGTGCTCGGCGGTGGAGACCAGCGGACCATTGCGATCGCCGAGGACGGTGGCAAAGTCGGTCGCGACCACATGGTCGGCGGTCGCCCGGACTTCGCGGTCACGTCCCTCGAGTCCGGTCCGGACAAAAACGAGACCCGCGTCGACAGACGCAGGCCCAATCGTGAGAGTGACAGGCAGACCGGAATGAACGCCCACGCCTGCCACCGAGGCTTGCGCACGAAGCGTTGTTTGCCGGCTAAATTTCATCAGGAACCCGCCCCACTACGACCTATCGCGACTTATACGAGACCCGCCTGCCGGCCAGAGCCGACACCCCTGCGAATCCGTATCCCCAAGTCACGGCAAACCATAATTGCTGCCTCAAACAGCGCCAACTCACGCTTTTTTACCGATTGTTACCCCAAACCCGCCGTATTCACGCCAAGGCTTAACCAAATTGCGCCGAGTTTTTGGATCGGTCTCAGGGCTTTTACTGAACACCCAAACTCGTAATTAATGATTTAAAATCAGTTGCTTGGCCGCATAGTTCGGGCACGCATGGGGCAAAAGAAAAGGTCCCGGCAAGCTTGCTGCCGGGACCTTTTTTGGTCTGTCTCGTCGTAACAATTCTCAGGTTGCCTGCCGCCGCAGGAACGCCGGGATATCAAGATGATCGTCGCCCTGTGGCGCTGGCGCAACAGGCGCCGGGCGGCCATGCATGTCAAGACCTTGCGGCGCAGGACGGCGAGCATACTCCGATACCGGCTCGTTGGACGCGATCTGTTGCGCCACGGTCTTCTGGGGCCGGCGCTCGGGCAGCGGCGGCATGGCGGGACCGGCCGTGCGGGCCGCGACCGGCGGCTCGCTCTCCTCGTCGCGACGGCCGAGGCCGACATTGGCGAGGCGCTGAAGCAGCGACAGCCGGGTCTTTTGCGGGGTCTCTTCCTCGACCTCGCCGCGAGCCTGCCGAATCTCGGCTTGGGCCGGCATCGGCAGTTCCTCGATGCGCGGCATCCGGGGCGCACGGGCCGGACGCTCGGCCTGCGGCGGGATGAAGGTTTCCGGGGTCATCGGCTCCTGCACCGCGACCGGCGCCATCTCGGGCTCAGGGAACAGGGTCGGCTTCTGCGCGATCGGGCGCACGGTGACGTCGCCATAGGTCTGCGTCGGCGCCGGGCCCTGCGGGACGTCGGCAACGGCGGCGGCGATGGCGGCGAGCGCGGCACGCTCGACGTGCGGACGCGGCGCGGGAGCGGCCGGGGTCTGCGCCTCCAGCTTCTGGGCGCGTTCGGCCATGCGCTGGTTGTCGGCGCGGAGCCGGGCGGTCAGGTCGGCGAGACGGCTCTCGGCAGCGGCGGCCGGAGCTGCGGGCGCCTGCTGCACCTGGGGCGCCGCGTTCGCAACCGGGGCGCTGGTGGCCTGGCTGTTGCGGGCGATCGCGGCCTGCTCGATGCCGGTGGCGACGACCGAGACGCGGATCAGGCCGTCGAGCGCCTCGTCGAAGGTGGCACCGACGATGATGTTGGCGTCCTGGTCGACTTCCTCGCGGATGCGGGTCGCGGCTTCGTCGACCTCGAACAAGGTGAGGTCCTTGCCGCCGGTGATGGAGATGAGGAGGCCCTTGGCACCCTTCATCGACGAGTCGTCGATCAGCGGGTTGGCGATCGCCGCTTCGGCCGCGGTCAGCGCGCGCTTGTCGCCGGAGGCCTCGCCCGTTCCCATCATCGCCTTGCCCATCTCGCGCATGACGGCGCGGACGTCGGCGAAGTCGAGGTTGATCAGGCCTTCCTTGACCATCAGGTCGGTGATGCAGGCGACGCCCGAATAGAGCAC
>JAEYTQ010000230.1 GCA_023433965.1 Pseudomonadota bacterium
ACACCGACCACTGGCGCCACTTCTGGATGATGCTGGGCGCGATGTGGGGCATGATTGCGGCCGCGCAGGCCTACAAGGTCAGGGCTGGCGAGACCGGCTAGACCTAGCTCTCCACCCTGAACGTCAGTCCCGCATTGTCCTGCAGCCGCTTGATCAGCTTGTGCTGCATCGCGGCTCCCGGCGTCCAGAAGCCCGCAGGGACGTCGCTCGCGTCGCGCAACAGGCAGATCGCACATTCGGAGATCATCTTCGAGGTCGAGCCGTAGCCGGGGTCGCGGTCGCCGGTGACGCCGGCGCGTACCATGCGGCCATCGGGCGCGATGGCGACATAGAGCAGGTCGAACAGGCCGTTCTCGCGCTCCTCCTTAGACGGGCCCTCGCCCGGCTTCGGCGCGTTCGGGCCCGTCTTCTCGGCGTTGGCCGCCATCACGCGCTTGGCGTTGGCCTCGCCCTTCTCGCCGGGACCGGTCAGAACCATCTCGTCGTAGACGAACTCGCGGCCGTAGGGAAAGCCCATCAGCAGGTTGGAGCGATGGACGTTGCGGGTGTTGATCAGCGCCATCATGAACGGCGCCGCCCAGGATTGCAGGTCCTCCTCGTAGGCCGCCCTGTTGCCCTTCGGCTGCTTCGGACCGGTGAACCCGGGTGTCAGCGCGAAATGATCGTTGAGAATGGCGACCAGGCTGAGATCCTTGGCGACGGCATCGAAGGTTGCCTTCGCGCTCGCCGCGGTGCCGCCCGACAGCGTGCCGCGCATGTCGCGCACACGGCCCTTCACGCGCGACGCCGGCGCGCCGAACACGCGCCTGGCTTCTTCCTGAACGAAGAAGGTGCCGAGCTCGAACGGCACGGAATCATAGCCGCAGGAAAATACGATGCGCGCGCCGCTCTGCTTCGCCGGAGCCTCGTACTTGTCGATCATCTGCCGCATCCACACCGGCTCGCCGCAGAGATCGAAATAATCCACACCCGCAGCGACGCAGGCCGCTAACAGCTCCTCGCCGTAGAACTGGTACGGCCCCACCGTGGTGATCACCGACCTCGTCTGCGCCACCATTGCCTTCAGCGAGGCCGCATCGGACGCATCCGCGACGATCAGCGGCGTCTCCGCCGGCGCGCCGATCGCATCGCGCACCGATCTCAGCTTGTCGAGGCTGCGGCCCGCCATCGCCCATTTCAGCGCCTTGTCGTCCTTGTAATGCGCCGCCAGATATTCGGCGACGAGCTGGCCGGTGAAGCCGGTGGCGCCGTAAACGACGATGTCGAATTCTTGAGAGCTCATGCTCGTCCCTTACTTCTTCGCGTAGCTCACGCCCATGCCGGCACGCACGTCGCTTTGAATGCCGTAGGGCGGGATCGGATAGCGCAGGCCGTTCTTCGCCAGCGCCTTCATGCCTTCGACCGCCTTGGCGAGATGCGCAGGCTTCAACGCCATCAGCATCTCCTCGTCCGGCACGCCGCCATAGCGCCGTTCGGCATAGCATGGCAAGGAGAGGCTGGGCTCCCCGGTCTTGAGCGCCCGCCCCCAGGAATCGGCGCAGGCGGTCTCGCCGACCACGCCCCATTCGAACTTTTTGTAGCCCGTATATTGCAGCCCGTTGATCAGGATGATCATCTGCCCGGGCGTCGCATAGACGAGGCAGATGTCGGGCGGATCGAGCCGGCCGCTCGCGAGCGGGCTGACGGCGAGCGCCTGGTAGTGGCCGAACGGAACCACGTCCAGCGCCTCCTGGCGCCTTCGCGCGTCCTCCGCCGTGCCGTGCCAGACGCCGACATAGTTTGCGCCGGCCAGCCATGTCTCGTCCTGGGGACTGAGCCCGATCACCGCGCGGCACTGCGCGCCGACCAGATCGTCGGCGGTGATGCCGACGGTCCAGCCGAGGCGCGCGGCCATGCTGACGATCTGGTCGGTGGTGTGGATCGCATTCGGCCGCCGGATCTTCGGGATCGCCTCCATCTCTGCGGATGTGGCAAACAGCTTCATGCCGATCACCGTGGTCTTCAACCGCAGCAGGCTGTTGAGATCGGCGACGAGGCCGGCAAGATCGACGCGGTCTGCACTCTGCTGTTGCATGGCTTCCTCCGGCCGCGACGTTGGCACGCCGCATGTTCTTGTTGTGCGATCCTCGTTCTAGTCCTTCGCGGGTCCGGGAAGCAACTCGTCGGTCCTGCCCATCAGGCGGTAGACCACGAGGCCGATCCACTCGCGCACCGCGACTTCGGTTCGGCGCAAGCCGTCCGCGGCCATGTTGGTGAACGAGAAAAGATCGTCGCGGCCGCCCATCCGCCAATCCACCGGATAGGCCTCGACGTCGAACCCGGCCGCGCGGAAGATTCCCATCGAGCGCGGCATGTGGAAGGCCGACGTCACCAGCAGCCAGCGTTCGCCCGGCTTCGGTTTCACCAGCTCCTTCGTGAAGATCGCGTTCTCCCAGGTGTTGCGCGAATTGCGCTCGAGGATCAGGCGCTGCTTCGGGATGCCGAGGTTCTCCAGGATCGGCGCGGAATAGTCGGCCTCCCTGGCCTCGGTCGAAACCAGGTTGGCCGAACCGCCGGTGAAGACGATGCGCGCGTCCGGATAGCGGCGCGCGAGCTCGGCCGGCGCGAACAGACGATCGGCGGCGTACGCGACGACAGGCGTGCGGTGCGCCGCCGACAGATCGGTGTCGACGGAGCCGCCGAGCACGATGATGCCATCGGGCGCGCCGCGCGCCGGATCCCAAGCCGGGAAGCGCGACTCCAGCGGATAGATCAGGAAATTGCCGAGCGGCGAGAAAGCAGCAAGCGCCAGCAGCACCAGCGTGACCACAGCAAGCCTGCGGCCGAACGCGGCAAAGCGCGTCGTCATCAGAACGACAGACAGGATTCCTAGCTCCACCAGCAGGTTGATCGGCAGAAGTGCAGTGCCGAGGGTCTTGGACAGAACGAAAAACAGGGGAGCCTCGCTGAAATCACCTGGCCCAAACCACCTGGCCTGCCGGTGCGGGGCTTGACCGGCCCCGGCATCTTCAGAAATCTTCTTGAACGCGGATCGATCGCCGGGTCAAGCCCGCGACCGATGAAACCCGAGCGGACGCGGCACATGACCCATCATCACCTGCATTCCAGCCCCGAAACCTGCCATTGGGGCTTCTTCGAAGCCGCGCTTCGGCCCGTCCTCACCGTCACGAGCGGCGACGAGGTGACGGTCGACACCATCAGCGGCGGTCCGGACATGCTGCCGGATCGCGACAAATTTCACATTCCTCCCGAGATGCACGAGGTTCATGCGAAAAACGAGCGCATGCTGCCCGGCCACATCCTCACCGGCCCGATCGCGGTCGAGGGCGCCGAGCCCGGTGACGTGCTCGCGGTCGAGATCCTAGACGTCCAGCTCCGGCAGGATTGGGGCTGGAACATGATCAAGCCGCTGTCAGGCACCCTGCCCGACGATTTCCACGAGACGCGCATCCTGAATATTCCGCTCGACCGGTCGCGGATGGTCGCGCGCCTGCCGTGGGGCCTCGACCTGCCGCTCAGGCCGTTCTTCGGCGTGATGGGCGTGTCGCCGCCGCCGGCCTGGGGCCGTATCTCCTCGCTGATCCCGCGCGCGATGGGCGGCAACCTCGACAACAAGGAGCTCGGTGCGGGCGCGACGCTGTACCTGCCCGTGTTCGTTCCGGGCGCGATGTTCTCCTGCGGCGACGGCCACGGCGTGCAGGGCGACGGCGAAGTCTGCGTCACCGCGATCGAGACCGCGCTGCAGGGCCGCTTCCGTCTGACGCTCCGCAAGGACCTCAGGCTCGACTATCCCCGCGCCGAGACGGCGACGCATTACATGACGATGGCGATGGACCCGGACCTCGACCAATGCGTGGTGCGCGCGCTGCGCGACATGATCGCGCTGCTCGGCGAGATGCGAAACCTGTCGCGCGAGGACGCCTACACGCTGTCCAGCCTGGCCGCCGATCTCAGGGTGACCCAGACCGTCAACGGTGCCAAGGGCATCCATTGCATGATCGAGAAGGCGATCGTGCACGGCTGAGCCGCCACGCCCGTTCCCACGCCAGCCGACAACGAACCGCCGCGCCATCGTGCCCGCAGCGCGCCGCCTCACGTCCCGATTCCCAAGCGATTCCAATAAGGTGAGCTGCTGCCCTAGCGCTGATTTGACTTCCACCCCCGAACCTAAATAGAGTCTTAATCGTTACTTTTATGTACCCGAGTAAGAGGCTAGCGTTCGGCCATGGCCACCGAAAAAGCCGAGACTGACCGCATTCCCGTAACCTTGGCGCTCTCGACCATCGCTTATCTGGAGAAGCTGGTGAGACAGGGCACCCACGGCACCAGCGTTCCCGGCGTCGCACGGACATTGATCGAGGAAGGCGTCCGTCTCGCCATCAAGGACGGGCTTCTGTCGATCCGCGACAATGGCAGGACGTGAGCGCGCGCCGGGACGTGAGCCGGACGGATCTCGACGCCGCGGATGGCCGACATCTGCAACCTGGGACCGTTACACATGCCAGCTCTCTCCACTGCCTCTTCCCGAACCTGGACCGACGACCGCATTGAACTGTTGAAGCAGCACTTCGAGGCGGGCCTGTCCTGCAGCGAGATCGCCGCCGACATCGGCGTCAGCCGCAACGCCGTGATCGGCAAGCTGTCGCGGCTGAATCTGACGCGCGCCAGGACGGTCGACGACCGCAGGGTCCAGGACAAGGGCTCGGCGCCGGCGCGGGTGCGCAAGGCCGTGCCGAGGCTGCAATACGAGATGCTCGCCACGATCTATGGCGAGACGGACGCGCCCACCGTCACCGGCCCGATCGACGAGACCAATCGTTGCTCGCTGCTGGAATTGTCCGAGAACCGCTGCCGCTGGCCGATCTCGACGCCGGGCGCGGACGATTTCTGCTTCTGCGGCAACACGGCGCCCGACGGGCAACCCTATTGCGCCGGCCACAGCCGCCTCGCCTACCGTCCGCAGGCGCGCGCCCGCGCGATGCGCGGCTGATGCTGCGCCATCCCAAACAAAAAACCTCCGGCGGGGCATCGCCGGAGGTTTTGGAGGCTTAGCGCGAGGCTAAAGCCGCAACTTTCGTATGGGCTGGGACCTATATAGCTTAGTAACTCATGTAAGTAAATTAATCTGAGCCGATTGAATCGCATGGCTCGTCTTCATCCTCTGCAACGGCGAGTCCGATGCCCGAACGTCAGCACGCGCAAAAAAAGCCCCGGCGGTGTCCCGCCGGGGCTTCATCAACTCCGAATACCTCAAAGCTCACCAGTTGCGCTGGGCGCGCAGCAGCAGACTGTAGGTGTCCTGGTCCTTCAGCTCGTAAGTCGCCGCCGGCTTGGCGACGCCCGTCAGCGCCCCTGTCGTCATCGTGCCCGAGTACTTCTGATCGAGGTGGCTGTAGATGAAATCAGCCGAGAAGGTCAGGCCCTTCAGTGGCGTCCATCGGGTGATGACGCCGACCTGGCCGAGGTTGAAGTCCGGGTTGCAAGTGCCGGTCAGGCTGGCAAACGCGGCGCTGCCGCAGATCAGCCCCTTGGCCGTCCCGTTGTAGTTGACCGCAGCCCATGCGCCATAGAGCGCCGTATTCCAGTACGGGCTCCAATTGTGAGTGTAGGCACCGCGGAAGCCGTAGGTCTTGGTCAGTTCGAGCTGCCCGCCGGGCGCGAACACTGCGTCGGAGACGCCGGCGAAGCCGATGCTCTGATAGGCGGCGTCCGAGCTGCCGAACATCGAGTAGCTGGTCGCGGCCAGCGACTGGAAATTGTAGCGGCTCGCGCCCTCGGTGTAGACGCCGGAGATGTTGATCACGTCGCCCGCGCCGGTCGGAATGTTCTTGATCGACAGGGCGAGCTGAACCGCCCAGCCCCACTTGTCTTCGGGGTGACCGGTGGCTTCGGTCGCGCCGTAATAACCGGCATGGTTGTCGTGCGCGGCGATCGACGCCTGGAACATGCCCCAGGCTTGGTCGACCCGCAGTGCCGCGACGAGGTCGGGAGACCGGCTGCCGCCGATGTTGTTCGAGCCATAGGCACCGCCGAGAACGCCCGTGGTCGACATGCCCGCGGTGTTCCAGAGATTGGTCTGGAAGATCTGCGTCTGGTCCTGCGCCGAGAACGTCGCCGTGATGCCCTGACCGAAAGCGGCCGTGGAGGTGAACTGGGGGACGCCGTTGGTGGTGCCGCTGCCGCCGCCCAGCTGGTCGAAATTGTTGCCGGGATAGTTGATCCAGGGCGCGTCGAACTGCGACACCGCCTTGCCCAGGGTGAACCCCGCGAACTGGACGAAGGCGTAATAGACGCCGAGCGACCCGCCCGAGATGCCGCCGTCCGACGGGTTGGCGGCCGTCGTGGCACTGTAGGCGGTCGCGCCCGTGGCAGAACCGGTGCCGACATAGCTGCCGGTCGTCCAGTTGAAGACCGCGTCGAAATAGGTGCGGACGACGCCGTATTCGGTCGCGGTGCGGGTGTCGATGTTGAGATCTTGACGGGCACGCATCGAGTAGGAGTTGGCCAGGCGGTTGTTGGCCGCGGACACGCCGTTGTACTGGGCGCTGTAATTGCCGCCGGCGTTGAGCGCCACTTCGGCGCGCAAGTAGCCGCCCAGCTTGATGCAGGTGTCGCTGCCCGGGATGTAGTAGTAGCCGGCGCCGTACAGCGTGCAGATCTTGACGTACTCGACCGCCTTGGCCTTGACCGGAAGATCGGCCGCCTGGGCTCCGCCGACGGCGATCAGACCCGCAGCAGTGCCGAGCAAAAGGCTCTTCACCACTCTCATTTGAAAACCTCCAAATTGCTCATCTTGCGGAATACCGGACTATGAGGCCTCCCAAAGGTCCCCGCTCTCCAATCCGCTCGGCCGCCTCGCGCTTTCGGACACCCGCTTTCGAGGCGAGGGACGTGAGCGAATCACCTGCAACGGGACGATAGAGTATCCCCACCGTCGTCGACCAATATGCACGCGCGACTCACTCATTGAAATAGTTTACTAGCTCAATTTATTAGTTTCGCTAAACCCGTGCCCTTCTCGCAACACGCCGGGCCCGCAGCCGTACTGCTGAGCTGGTCATCTTTGTAGTTTTAGTGATGAGATTACCCTGCTCTGCACTTGCGTCAGAGCAGGCTTGCGTGGACTATGGCCTTCCACGAACACCGACCTGAACGATCGGTTCACGGAGTGACGCTGTGTCCGCGACGAGGAAAGAAGGAGCGCGCCTGCGCCCCATCGGCAATCTGGATATCATCAGGCGCTTCACCTGGGAAATATCGTCGATCAACATGTATCTCGAGGAGCTGCGTCAGCTCTGGGCGAGAACGCTCGGCATCAGCGGGCCGCAATGGCTGATCCTGATGGCCATTTCCGACCTCGACAAGGACGACGGCATCCCGGTCAACGTCGTGTCCAAGCTCCTCCACGTCGACCCGTCCTTCGTCACCACCCAGTCCAAGCTGCTGGAGAAGAAGGGCCTGCTGCGCCGCCGACCATCGCCGACCGACGCGCGCGTGGTGCGGCTGTCGCTGACCGAGAAGACGCAGAAGCATCTGGCGAGCCTGCACGATCAGTACAAGACCATCAGGGAGTTCGTCTTCCAGGAGTTCGACGAGGCCGAGCTCACCGAGTTCACCTCCAAGCTGGCGACGTTGAAGACCCGTCTGGAAAAGGCCTGCGTCCGCCTGAGCCTGGATTTCTGATGCCTCGTGCTGCCGACGCGGGCCGCTAGACGCGCCCGGCCGCGCCGAGCTGCGATTCCAGCCAGTCGAAGATGTATTCGTTGGCAAGGCTCGGGTTATCCGCGTGGGCCTGCGCCGCGCCCGTCTCTGCCGCTGTGAACACCTTCAGCTCGACGTCCGAACTGCCGAGCTGGGAGTTGCGGACGAGCTGCCGGGCCCGCTCGGCCTTGAGCCAGCCGTCCTCACCAAGCGTGATCAGCACGGGACAGGCGGCGCCGGATGCCATTAGCGGCGCATGCGGCACCGGGACGATGCTGAGATCGCTCATCGCGAACCGGCTGGCGAAGAACGCCCGCTCGTGCAGGTCCCACAGCCCGCCGTCG
>JAEYTQ010000410.1 GCA_023433965.1 Pseudomonadota bacterium
GACGGCCGCTTCACCGGATTCTTCGAATATGCCACCGATCTGTTCGACGCCGCGACGATCGAAAGCCTGGCCGCCCAGTTCAAGACGCTGCTCACGTCCGTCATCGCCAATCCGGAGCAACGCATCTCGCGCCTGCCGCTCCTGACCGAAGCCGAACGCAGGCAATTGCTGGCGAAAGGCCGGGGCCTGCCGGCCGATTTCACCACGCGCGGCAATTTCAGCGAACGCTTCGACCGCCAGGCCAGGACAACGCCGAACGCCATTGCGGTGTCGGATGCTCGCACCTCCCTGAGCTATCGCGAGCTCGCGCGCCGCAGCGGGGCGGCCGCGCACTGGCTGGCTCGCGAGGGTGTCGGTGCCGAAAGCGTGGTCGCCTTGCTCGCGGAGCGCGGGCCAGATCTGCTTGCCGCGATGATCGCAGTCCAGCGCGTCGGCGCGGCCTTCCTCAATCTCGACCCCGGGCAGCCGGCGGCACGGCTTGCGACCATCCTCGGATCGAGCTGTGCCCGGGTGCTGCTGGCCGGACGGGCCCAATCCGCCATGGTCGAGGCGCTGCTCGATCCGCTGGTCGAGCGCATCCAGGTGGCCGGGCTCGACGACGCTGTCGCATCCGGATCGGCAAAGCCGACCCGGCCGGCGCGGCGCGATGCCTCCAGCCTCGCTTATCTCGTCTATACGTCCGGCTCCTCCGGCGCGCCGAAGGGCGTCATGATCGAGCAGCGTGGCCTCTCGAACCATTTGGCCTCGCTGATTGCCGAGCTGAAGCTGTCGCGCAGGGACGTGATCGCGCAGACCGCCCCGCAGAGCTTCGTCGTCTCGGTCTGGCAATTCCTCGCCGGGCCGATGGTGGGCGCGCGCGTGCATATCTGCGGCAACGCGATCGTGCAGGACCCGATCCTGCTGGCGCGGGAAATTCGACGCGAGGGTATCACGGTGCTCGAGATCGTGCCTTCGCTGCTGCGCGTCATTCTCGATCGCATGGAGGAGGCGCAGGTCCGGCGCGCCTTCGCGAGATTGCGTCTGCTGATCTCGACCGGCGAGCCCCTGCCCGTCGACCTCTGCCGCGCCTGGTTCGCTCGTTGCCCTGGAGTGCCGCTGATCAACGCCTATGGGGCGTCGGAATGCTCCGACGACGTCTCCCTGCATCGCCTGACCAAGGCGACGGCGATCGCGACGAGCAACGTTCCGGTCGGCGCGCCGCTGCCGAACACGCAGCTCTACGTGCTCGACGCGCAGCTCCAGCCGCAACCGATCGGCGTGACCGGCGAGCTCTGCGTCGCAGGCGCCGGAGTTGGCCGCGGCTACGTCAACGACCCCGCGCAGAGCCGGCAGCGGTTTCTGCCCGATCCCTTTTCGCGCCAGGCCGGCGGCCGGCTGTACCGGACCGGCGATCTCGCCCGACGCCGCAGCGACGGGACGATCGAATGCCTCGGCCGCGCCGACCAACAGGTCAAGATCCGCGGCTATCGGATCGAGCTCAAGGAGATCGAGAACGCGCTGGCCGGGCATCCCGGCGTGCGCTCCGGCATCGTCGAACCGCGCCGCGAGGCCGGCGGCGACGTCAAGCTGATCGCTCACGTCGTCGCAAAGCCCGGCAGCCGCAGCAGCGCAAGCGAGCTACGCGACTTCCTGAAAGCCCGGCTGCCCGGCCACGCCATCCCGTCCGCCTTCCTGTTCCTGGATCAGGTGCCGCTCAACGCCCATGGCAAGATCGACCGCTCCGCGCTGCTGGTGCCCGTCCAGCCGGAAACTTCCGCCCCTGACGCGGCGGTCCCGGCGCGGCGCTTCACGGAAAAGGTGCTCTGCGACATCTGGATCGACCTGCTGAAGGTCGAGGACATCGGGGTCACCGACAATTTCTTCGAGCTCGGCGGCCATTCGCTGCTGGCCGGCCAGGTCATGGCGCGCGTCGCGCGTGCGTTCGGCGTGTCGTTGCCGATCAAGGCCATCTTCGAGGCGCCGACGATCGCGCAGCTCGCCCGGCGGGTCGACGAGGCCGCGCCGGCGAAGCCGCACAAGCCTGCCGCAAGCGTGCCGCAATCAGCTTCGGGCGGCCCTCCTGTGGTTTCCATCGCGCAGGACCAGATGCTGCGGATCGAGCGGAAGCTGCCGGGGCTGCCGCTGTTCAACCTGCCTTTCGCTTTCCGTCTGCAGGGCCCGCTCGATTCGGCCGCGCTGGCCAAGGCGATCGACGACGTCGTGCGCCGGCACGAATCGCTGCGGACCGCGTTCGCCTGGAACGGGGATGAGCCCGAAAGCCGCATCGCCGCGCCGCGCACTCTCGGCGGGGTCATGACCATCGAGACGATCGGGGACGGTCATCCCCACAACAACAAGCGGCGCAAGGCGCTCGAACTCAGGAAGATCAATCTCCTGATCCAGCGCGAGACCTACACTGCGGTCGACACCACGCGGGCGCCGCTAATGCGCGCCCGGTTGTTGCGGCTCCACGACGACGATCACGTGCTGCTGCTGACGCTGCATCACGCCATCGTCGACGGCTGGTCGATCGGCGTGCTGTTCGAGGAAGTGTCGAACCGCTATGCCGCACTGGCCGGGCATCCGTCGATGCCGCTGCCGAAGCCGCCGGCCTTCTCGGATGTCGCGCGCTGGCAGCGCTGGTGGTGCGGCACCGACGCCGCACGCCGGCAGGCTGCCGACTGGGCCGAGACTTTGCGTGGAGCGGGTCCTCTCTTCAGCGGCGAACCAAGCCCGCGCGCCTCGACCGGGCACCATCCGATCAGCCTCGATCACGCGCTGATCAGCCGGCTGACCACGTTCGCCGGCCAGCACGATTGCACGCTGTTCATGTGCCTGCTCACCGGCCTGAAGGCCATGCTGTCGGCACGGACCGGCCGCACCGACATTGCGATCGCAACCGCCATGGCCAATCGTGCCCAACCCGACACCGAGCGCATCATCGGCCCGTTCGAGAACACGGTGATCGTCCGCACGACGATCACGCCGGATTTGTCGTTCGCGCAAGGCTTGGCGCGGGTGCGCCGGAGCGTGCTCGAAGCGCATGCGCGGCAGGAGCTGCCGTTCAACGTCCTGGCCGATCGGTTGGAGCAAGAGGGGATCGATCCGGCCTCGCTGCTGCAGGTCTATTTCACGCTGCAAAATCCGCTGCGTCGGCCGTTCGATCTGCCGGATCTCGCGGCGGCATCGATCGGCGACGTCGCGCGCGAAGGCCAGCCGGTGCTGCCGATCGACCAGACCTGGCTGTCGCTGATGCTCAAGGAACGCCCGACCGGCATTACCGGCTCGTGCAACTACAAGCGCGACTTGCTCGATGGCCGAATCGTCGGCGAATGGATGGAGGATCTCGTCGCGCTGCTGACGGCGGCCCTCACGCATCCCGATGCACCGCTCGGCCGGCTGCTCGGGCGCAGGGCCGCGTGAAGCGGGGTTACGTGCGGACGAATACGGCGATCTGCGCCAAAGCTGTGAATGATCAAGTTGCACCTTGATTATTTGGCCTCACCGCGCAAGATTATTCGCGTGTTTTGATTTGGTCGATTATTTTCAACCGGGGGAATGTTATGGGTTTCATCAAATTTACGAAGAAGACCTCGCTCAGCGACGAAGACCGCAAGGCGCTGCAAGAGCTGCTCGATTACGAGAAGAAGAAGCTCCAGGCCGCGCTGGACGATGTCGAAGCGAGCCTCAAGGCTCTGCGTGCGCCCAAGAAGAAATCCAAGAAGAAGAAGTAAGAGTCGTCGGTCGGGGACGCCGTACGATCTTCGCGGATCGGCCGCTCGCGTGTCGAGGTTGGGGTCTCGCACAAGCTTGCGCCTGTAAACCGGCCTGAAAATCGACAAGAAGTCGCCTGGATGGACCGCTAGAAACGGTCCGCCCGGCTGATTGTTGCTCAGCTGTTTCTTCCGTCGGGACCGGGGATTTGGCCTCGCCCGACGCCATGGGCCCAATTGATGGCAGACGACAGAATCGAACTCTTTGTCGGGCTGATCGAGACCATTGACGCGCCGGGCGCGGTCGAGGCCTGCCGACGCCTGCTCTCGGTCGACGAACGGGCCCGGGCCGATCGCTTCGTGTTCGAGCGGCATCGGCGGCAATATATCTTCGCGCACGCCATGTTGCGCCTGGCGCTGTCGCAGATCGCTTCCAATGTCGCGCCTACGGACTGGTCGTTCGGCGCGGGCCGCTACGGCCGGCCTTTCGTTGCGGCGCCGGCCACCTCGACCGCGCTGCACTTCAGCCTGTCGCATGCCGACGGCTGCGTCGCATGCGTGGTGTCGCGGCATGAGGCCGTCGGCGTGGACGTCGAAACCGTGTCGCGGCGCGTCGCGCCGCTGTCCACCGCGCTGCGCTTCTTTGCGCCGGAAGAGGTCGAAACGCTGCGCGGGCTGCCGGAGCCCGCGGCGATCGAGCGCTTCTTCGACTATTGGACGCTCAAGGAGGCCTATCTGAAGGCCAGGGGCTTTGGACTGAACCTGCCGCTAGACGCCTTCGCGATGCAGGTGTCACGCGACGCCATCGAGATCAGCTTCAAGCCCGACATCGCCGACGATCCGGAGGGCTGGCGCTTCTCGCTCTGGTCGCCGTCACCCTCGCATCGCCTCGCGATCGCCGATGGCTCCCGCACGGACGGCGGCCTTCCCATCAGCCGTCACGCCTGGCCGCTCCGCGAGGCGGCCGCATGATGCGGCCGCGGCTGCGTATCGTTGGCGCGCGGCGAGAAGCAAAGAGACCTCACCGCGCTTCTTCGAAGCCCGCCAGCACCGACGTCAGGTTCGCACCGAGAATGTCCGAGAGATAGCCCCCCTCCTGCACGAACACGGTCGGCAGCCCCATCTTCGCGATGGCCCGGCCGATGCGGCGGAAGCCGGGGGTGGTGACCGCAAGGCCCTTCAGCGGATCGTGCTCGGAGGCGTCCAGGCCAAGCGCGATGACGAGCGCGCCGGGTGCAAAGGACTCGATCGCCTTGCGCGCGAGCTCCAGCGCCTGCATGTAGCCGTCGTCGCCGGTGCCGATGGCCAGCGGGATGTTGAGATTGACGCCGAGGCCGGGTCCTTCGCCGCGCTCATGCGCGTAGCCCCACACATAGGGATAATACGCGACCGGATCCGCATGGATCGAGATGGTGTAGACATCGGGCCGGTCGTAGAAGATGCCTTGCGTGCCGTTGCCGTGATGGACGTCGACGTCGAGGATGACGACGCGCTCGTGCTTCTGCCGCAGATGCGCCGCCGCGATCGCGCTGTTGTTGAGGAAGCAGAAGCCGCCGGCCATGTCGCGATAGGCGTGATGGCCGGGCGGACGGCAGAGGGCGTAGACCGCGTCCTCGCCATCCATCACCATCTGCGCGGCGGTAACCGCAACGTCCGTGGCGGCGCAGACCGCCGCCCACGTGCCCGGACCGATCGGCGCTGCGGTATCCGCGGTGTGCCAGCCGAGCTTGCCGACGATGTGGGTCGGATAGGTGGCGGCTTGGCGCACCGGGTGGATATTGCCGATCATCTCCGGGCCGGAATCGCCGAGCGCGGTCCAGGCCTCCCAGGCCTCGCTCAGGAATGACAGATATTCCGGACTGTGAATGCGCGCGCGCGGACCCTGCCCGAATGTCTGGGGCTCGACCAGTTGATGCCTGCCGTCCTTCAGGCCCTTGAGCAGGCGGTCGGCGCGCTCGGGCTGCTCGGTGGTGCGCTTGACGACGCCGCGCACCAGGAAGAATTGCGGATCGTGGCTGCGGTGCAGTTGTGTATGGACGGCTTTCACTCAAACACTCCGTGGTCGCAAGTTCTCTCGACGTGCCACGAAAGTCTTGATCCCCGCGGCGGCCAGATGCAAGCAAGAAGAATGCCGCACCTGCCGCGCTAGACTCAAGCCGAGCTCTAGCAGCGCTCGCGCGGGAGGCAATGCTCGCGGCCCGGCTGGTCGGTGCGGAACGCCTCGATGAAGCCACCCTGGCGCTGCGTGACGAAGACGGTCTTGCCGTCGCTGCCACCGAAGGCGAGGTTGGTCGGCTCCTTGGCCTTCAGCGCGATCTCCCGCTCGACTGCGCCATTGGGCTTCATCAGCGCGATCGTGCCCTTGAGAATGCGCGCGACATAGAGACGGCCGGCAGCGTCGGTGCGCAGACCATCGACCGTGTCCGGCTGAAACGCCTTGACCAGCTTCGCGCCCGTCAGCTCGTTGCCGTTGATCGCATAGGACCAGATCTGGCCGCTGCTGGATTCCCCGACATAGAGCGTCTTGCCATCAGGGCTGAGGTCGATGCCATTGGTTGTGCCCATCGCGCGCGGCGCCGACATCACCTGCCCCCGCACCGTGCCGTCCGCGCCCTTCGCGATCCGCCAGATGTGGCCTTCTCTGCCCTTCCAGTTCGGATCGCTCGCATAGATGGTGCCGTCGCGCGCAATGGTGATGTCGTTGGGCTGGTTCATCTCGTCGGAATGAAACCAGACAACCGGCGCGGACGCGCCCTTGGGGATCGCGAAGATGTTGTGCTTCTTGTAGTCGGCGATGAACATCGTACCGCCGCGGTCGAACCGGATGGCATTGCCGATGCTGCCTTCGGGGAGGGTCGTGAACAGCTCCGACGCCGCGCCGCCGGCGGGCAGCCTGCCGATGGTACCGGGCTTGCCGAGATTGACGACGAAGAGGTTGCCGTCGAGGTCGGCGGCGGGCCCTTCGATGCCGAACGTGTATTCGCCCGCGGGCGATACCTGCGCGCTTTCGAACAGCTTCGTCTCGGCCCGAGCGGATGAAGCCGCGACGATGAAAAGGATGCTACTGCACAGGCACCAGAAATTCCTGCCGGATGAAATAGCCATCGCCGTCGGTGCACTCGCCGTTCAGATAGGGATCGGCCGGCCGGAAGAATCGGCTGAAGCCGGGCCTGTCTACAGCGCTCCTTTGTGTCACGACGACGACCTTTCCGGCCGGCATTTCGCCGCATTCCCTGTTGGTCCTGGCAAAGAATTTGCGCTGGGGCGGGCCGGGCTTGATCCGCATTCGCGTGCCCGGAACCATTCTTGCCACCAGCAGGTCTGCAATATCCAGCAACCGCGCGTAACCCGGCTCACTCTTCGGCAATCCCTCGCCACCCGGCGGCATCAGCTTCTCCGCGCCCAATCCGCGCAGGCGCGTGCGCAGCTTGCCGGCATCGGGGTCCCCGGGATAGATCCAGCCGTCCTGCGACAGCATGAAACGGAGCACGGCTCCGTCCTTCTCTGCCTCCGACTGGCCCGGCTTCAAGCCGAAATCGGAATGGCAGCCGACGCAGTGCCTCTCGACCAGGCCCTTGCGCAGCGTGGTGAGCCGCGCGCTGTTCTGCGCGTCCCGGGCGACAAAGGCGGCGAGCTGCTCGATCATTGCCTGGCTGCGCGCATCGCACGGCAGCGGCGCCGGCGCTTGCCCCGCCGCGCGATCGATGCGGATCACGGTCTTGTTCTTGTCCTCGACCAGCCAGATCGCGCCGTCCTCCGCCACCGTCATGCCGACGGGCGCACCTTGCGGCCGCGCGCCATTGACGCGGTGCCAGCCGGCAATCAGCTCCTCGAACGGGGCGGCGGCGACCTCGCCGGCATCGGTCTGGAAGCTGCGCGTCGGATCGGCCGCGCAACTGACGTGATAGCTCACCGGGGCGGGAGCAGGTTTGGGGAAGCCGCGATCGTCGACGTCATAGACGAGCAGCCGGCTTCCGGTCGGCCGATAGCCGTGCAGGCCGACCAAGAGCTTGCCTTCCAGCTCGGGGAACTTCGAGCCGTGATAATACAGCATCGCGAGCGGTGCGCCGTGCGGCGGCAGCAGCGAAAACGGTGCCTTGTAGAGCGCGTTGACCGTGCAGAGCGACTTGTAGACCCCGGATTGCAGCACGCGCTTGAACTCGGGACTCGGCGTCGACAGGTCGTAGCAATAGGGCCAGCCATAGTGCCTGCCCTGCTCGATCGCGTTGATCTCCTCGTTCGGCTTGAAGATGTCGGGCAGATCGCGGCCGTTCTCGCCCTGCAGGAAGGCGTAGCCGGCATCCGGAAACTTCGGGTGCAGCGCCAGCGCCATCGAATTGCGCAGGCCGCGCGCATAGACGGTGTGCGGCGGGTCGAGATCGCCGGGCTTCAAGGCCGGAAACACACCGCCTGCCGGCGGCGTAAACAGCCAGATCGAGGCCAGCGCCGACGGGCCCTCGGCCGCCGCGCAGGGTTTCGTGATCGGCGCCGGCGTCACGCAGTCGTCGCTGTGCGAGCCGACATTGACGAACAGCCGGCCGCTCCGGTCGAACACAAACTGCTTGAGCGGATGTGCGCTCTCGTCGAGACTCGTACCATCCGGCAGCGTGATCCGCCGCCCGGGCATGTGACGGATGATGGTCTCGACCGTGCCGCGTGGATCGTCCGCGAGCGGATCGAACCGGAAGATCGTCTCCGCGGTCGAGGCATAGAGCGTCCCGTCCGGGCCGATGACGAGGCCGAACGGATATTCGAGGCCCGTCAGCAGCTCCTTGACGCGTTGCCCCTGCGCAGCGCGCGGATCGAGCAGCAGCAGTCGGCCATCGGTGCGGCCCCAGCCGCCCATGTCGGCGACCACGAACAGGTCACGGCCCGGCACCTGGACGATCGAACGGGGGAATTTGAGGCGATCCTCGTCGCTGGCGACGAGCCCGGCGCAAAATCCCGCCCTCATGTCGATCTGGATTCTGGGAAAGGCGAGATCGCCGCTGCCGCAAATGGCCGTGCCGATCGCATAGCCGCTCTTCCTGATCGGCTCGGACCAGGCCAGCGCAAAACCCGGCAGCGCGGCGGCCAGAAAAACTGCGACGACCGCCGCCCGCAAGCGCGGATCCCGCCGTTCGCGCTCGAATGTGAACTGGTTCACGCCCATCCCCGACCTTGTTCCAGGGCACCGCGGCGCCATTCAGCCATCACCCCCCTGTGATAAAACCAGTGACGGCCTTGGCGGCGACCAATCTCCGTAAATTCCCTTACCGGGTTCAACCCGAATGTTTCGCGAATGCCTCGGGTGGTATCGGTTTGCCGTTCCCAATCGCTCCCAATAGGAGACGCATATGGTCCAGGTCTATTTTCACTGCTCGAACACCGAGGGCACGCTGATCGACCGCTCCGGCGTCGCCGTGTCCAACCTCACCGAGGCCCGCGACCGTGCCGCCCAGATCATGCAGTCGATGATCCTGACGCCGAGCAACGAAGACTGGCGCGATTGGGTGATCCATGTCAGCGGCGACGACGGCGAGGAGATTTTCGATCTCCCCTTCACCGCGATGCTCGGCAAGCCGCATTGAGATGATGTCATGCTGCTCGCTTCCTTGAGCCTGCTGCGCCAGCCCCTGAGCTTCGTCGCAACCAAATGGCAGACGCTGATCCGCGTCGCGGGCAATCCCTATCGCCCCGAGTTGCACTACATGCGCGGCCCCGGCCCGAAATGGCGCGCCAAATATCAGGCCAGCCGGCTGGACCGCATACGCTGAGCGCCGAGACTTCGCCGCCTTCCCTGACAGACCGTCTCTCCCCGGTCGTCAAGCCCGGGCATGACGACTGGGAAAGAAGCGTGTCCAGCCTCATCTCCCCGTAAACCTCGGCTTGCGCTTCTCGATGAAGGCGTTGCGGCCTTCGATGGCGTCCGCG
>JAEYTQ010000438.1 GCA_023433965.1 Pseudomonadota bacterium
GCCGAACTGCTGACGCAGCAGTTCGGTGTGCCCGCCGAGAACCTGACGTCGCAGGGCTACGGCGAGCAGTACCTGAAGGAGCAGACGCAGGGGCCGAGCGCGATCAACCGTCGCGTCACGATCCGCAACATCACGCCGCTGCTCAACGGCGGCCAGGCCTCGCTGCCGCCGCCCCCGCCCGGCACCGCGCCGCCGCGCTGAGGCGAGACCACGAACGCAAATGGCCGGGAGCGATCCCGGCCATTTCTTTCATGTCACGCCACCGCAGGCACGTTCGGTCGCGCCATGCCCGTCCTTGGTCGCGGCATTCGGTGCCGCATAATGTCGCGTCGCTCTGGAAGGCCTGTGGTGTGGCTGAACTTTCACCCGCAAGCAGAGACAAATCAAAGGCTTGCATGATTCATTCGGAGTAGTCGTCGGCCCTGGAGCATGATCCGGAAAGTGCGAAGCGGTTTTCCGGAAAGATCATGCGTAAACAACAACCTAGAGCACGATGATGGTTCATCCAAATCTCATCGCGCTATAGGGGGCAGGTTCCGCACCGCCGGTACGGCTTGTTTTGGAGAGATCGATGGGAAAGGGGGAAGCGACGCGCGAGCGCATTCTCGAGATCGCGGAGGCGGCGGTGCTCGCCAAGGGCTTCGGCGCGACGTCGATCGACGAGGTCATCGCCGAGGCCGGGCTGACCAAGAGCGGCTTCTTCTATCACTTCAGGGACAAGAACGCGCTCGCGCGGGAGATGCTGCGCCGCTACGTCGAGACCAACGACCGCCTGTTCGACGACATCTTCAGGCGGGGGCGTGAGCTCTCGGACGACCCGCTGCAGTCGTTCCTGATCTCGCTGAAACTGCTCGCCGAAGTGATGGCCGACCTGCCGAACGGCCATCCCGGCTGCCTGATCGCCAGCATTTGCTATCAGGAGCGCTTGTTCGACCGCGAGGTTCGCGACCTGACCGCGCAATCGGTCCGGAGCTGGAATGCGCATTTCCGCACGATTCTCGACGGCATCGCCGCGGTTTATCCGCCGCGCGAGCCGGTCGACCTCGACGATCTCGCCGAGATGATCTCGTGCGTGGTCGACGGCGCGATCATCATGTCGAAGACCCTCAACGACCCGAAGCGGCTGGAGCGGCAGATCCTGCTGTTCCGCAGCTGCGTGAAGCTGGTGTTCGCGCCCTCCATGCCATCGTAACTGCGATCACCGGCGCAGGTAGAGGGAACCGTTCTCGATCCGGGCTGATGCCTTGGCCGCCCGCTACGCTGAGCCGCCTTCCTCTCGTCCCGTTGGCGCGCGGATCGCTCGCCGCGCTCGCCCCGTTCTACTGGTCCCCTGAAGAGCCCTGCGGAATTCGTCACGCTTTTCGTGAATGGAGGCGATTACCGGGCCCATGGGAATGCCAATGTCGACCAGCAGGGCCTCGGACAATTGAAGGCTTGCCTCGATCGCCTCGGGGACGGCGTCGGTCACGCCGAGATCGTAAAGCCTTGCTGCATGTTCCGCGTCGCGGGCTCGCGCAACAATGATGAGATCAGGGCGTTCGGCACGTACTGCCGTGACCACGGACTCGACCGCGACAGGGTCGTCCATGGTCACGACCAGCGCTTGCGCAGAAGCGATCCCGAAGCGACGCAACAGTTCCGGACTGGCGGCATCGCCGTAGTAGATCGGTGTGCCGCCTCGCCGCTCGCGCGCGACGAGGGTCGAATCGCTGTCCAGGGCCACATAAGCCACGTCATGCCGGGCGAGCATCTCGCTTACGAGACCGCCGACGCGGCCATATCCGACGACGATCACGCTGGGTCGGCCTTCGGAGGCAGTAGATGCAGCAAGTGCCTCCTGCATGATCGTGCTTGCGGCTTCCTGCGTAACGCGTTCTTCGTCGAGGTCGGCAATTTGTTTGGCCGCAGATGTTGCCGCGTCGTCGAAGGGATAGAGGACGAGATCGACGCCGCCGCCTTCTTGGAGCCGCCGCGCTTCCCCGTCGCTGCGGGCGGCAATGGCGACCCGACCGCCGAACTGATGACTGCGAATGGCGGCGAGCAGGCCGCTGCGCGGATCGGTCTCCGTCAGCAGGATCGTGTCGTATGGGACAGAGAGGACGACCCATCGAGCCTGTGTGAGCGGGAGTTCGACCCAGAATTCCTGCTCGGCTACATCGCCGAAGCGAACTTGGTAGCCCTTGCTTGAAAAGTGCTTGATCCTCTCCGGATCGAGATCAATACCGAGAACACCGTAGCCAGCGTCCTCCAGACGCGTCAGGAGCTGGCCGCCGAAGCGGCCGAGCCCGAAGATGATGACGTCGACATCCGGCCGTTCGTCATCCTTTCCCGCCGCGGCCTCCCGCCAGAATCCGAAGTCGAGCGGGCGCAGCAAAGGACTACACAGGAGGTAGAGCGGCTGGGAGTAGGTGATCATGTAGACCGACAGAGCAATCGTGACGAGTCCGACGAGGGTAACAAGCCCAACCGCGGACTGATCGACATGACCGAGGCTCAACCCCATTGCCATGAAGACCAGCGAAAACTCCGAAATCTGCGCGACGGTAAGGCCGGCAAGGAAACCCGTCCGGGCACGATAGCCCATCCATGCCATGATGAGGATGACGATGAGCGGATTGCCGATGAGGACGAAAAGGGAGAATACGATGGCACGCGGGATGTTCTGATCCAAGGTGGACAGATCCAGCGACGCGCCTATCGACAGGAAGAAGAACAGCAGCAGGAAATCTCGTAGCGCACTCAGCCGCGCCGCCACCATGTCGCGATATGCGGTCGAGCCGATCGAGATGCCGGCGGCAAGTCCGCCCAGCTCCTTGCCCAGCCCGACCGCATCGCCAATGGCGGCGGCGGTCGCGGCCCATCCGATGGAGGCGATGACAAGCAATTCCGGGCTGCGCGCAAGTCTTGCCATCAGCGGGTCGGCCACATAACGGACAAACAGGACGAGGGCCGCCGTAACACCGAGGAGCGAGGCGCCGACGGCAAGAAGCTTGGCCGAGCCGCCGCTCTCGGCCTGCCCGGAACCGATCCCGATCGTCGACAGTGCGACCATGGCGATTACGACAACGATGTCCTGGACGATCAGGAAACCAAGGGCGATACGGCCGTGCAGCGTTTCCAGCTCGCGCTTGTCGCTCAGCAGTTTTACGACGATGATCGTGGAGGAGAAGGTGAGGGCGACAGCGACATAGAAGCTGGTGAGCCAATCAAGCCCCAGAACAAGTCCGATCGGGAATCCGATCCCAGCCGTGAACGCAACCTGCCCAAGCCCGGTGGCAAGCGCCACGGGCCCGAGGGTTCTGACCAGGCGCCAGTCGAGCTTGAGGCCGACCAAGAACAGGAGGAGGGCGACACCAAGTTCGGCAAGAAAGCGGATCTGGGTCGCCGTCTCTGGGCTGTGGTCGACAAAGGCGGCGGCTAAGATTCCCGCCGCGATGAAGCTCACGATCATGGGCTGACGCAGGGCAGACCCCAACAGCCCGACCGCGGCGGCGCCGAGTAGCAACCATGCGACCTCGTGAAAGACGATGTTGGTCATGTACCCCCTCGCGGGAGCCCAGTTTGGATACTCTGACGTTCTGGAGCAATCCAATTCATTGTGTCACCCATTGCACGCGCCGACCAATGTCGCGATACGCTTCTCGGCCTCCACCATGTCCAAAAGGACGACGCCGGATCGGTCGTCAGGGCGTGATCGCGAACTCGAGGATCATGTGCCTGGCTCGAGCCGGTGTATAGCCAGCGCCCGTATCCAGGCAATGACACGCTGGTCATGGAGAAAGCTGCCCAGCCGGGCTTCTCGACCGCGCCGGCGCCGCGAGACGCTATTCTCTAGAGCTTCGCAGGAGCGATGCGCCATGATGTCGCCCCCTGCGTCCCTTGCTTGGCACCACACTCGTCGTTGATGGCGGTCTATATTCTCGAGCATCGTTGCCGAATGGGCGTGTTCGCCACCGAGCCATTCCATGAGCTCTCGACAGAGGGCGGTGTATGAACCGGATACTCCTTGCGACCGATTTCTCGACCCGCTCCGACCGCGCCTTACGTCGGGCGGTCCTGTTGGCGCGGCAAATTTCCGCCGAGATCGTCCTCGTCCATGTCGTGGACGACGATCAGCCGCCCAAGCTGATCAGGGTCGAGGAGTGTGCGGCGGTAAATCTGTTGAACGATCTTGCCGCGACGCTGCGCGAAACCGACCGCGTGCATTGCGAGTCGCATGTGAGCTGCGGCGAGCCGTTTCAGGCAATCGCCGATGAGGCGGAGCGCACCAGTGCAGACGTCATCGTGATGGGGCCTCATCGGCGGCAAGCCCTGCGGGACGTCTTCATCGGCACGACCATCGAGCGCACGATCCGACTGAGCCGGCGTCCTGTCATCATGGCGAACGCTGTTCCGGCGGGCGCCTATGCTCGCGTTCTCGTGGCAACCGATTTTTCGGACTGCTCCGCGAGGTCGGTGAAGGACGCACGAAAGCTCGGCCTTATCGATCACATCGACGTTCTCGTCCTGCATGCCTTCGACGCTCCAGCCCAGAGCATGATGATGCGCTCGTCTACGACGATCGATCGGTCGAAAGATTACATTGCCGAGGAAGAGGCGCGCGCTGCCGCGCTGCTTTCCAAGTTTGTGCAGGAGCTGGATCTGCGACCGAGCCGCCGCTTCGTTCAACTGATCGAGGCTCCCGTCCCGGAGATGATCCGGGACTGTGTTCGCAAGTACAAGATCGATCTTGTCGTGATCGGGACCCACGGGAGATCGGGCCCAGAAAAGTTTTTTCTGGGAAGCGTGGCAGAGGAAGTTCTCCGCGACTGCGAGGCCGACGTGCTGGTCGTTCCGGACGCCACAAAATCGCCGGCGCACCCGTCGCAATAGAGCTCTGCGGTCCCGTTCTCGGCAGTGGCAGGCGCCCTTCCGGGAACTGCGAGGAAGCGCACTACTTCCCCACCGCCAATCCCAACGCCTCAGCCATAACCCGGAAAACTTCAGTGTTGTCCATCGAGCCGTGCACGCGCTCGCTGCCCGGTCCGGCCGCTGTCAGGATGACGTCCTCGCCGGAATGCACGCTGGCGCCGATCAGCGCCGACAGATTGCCGGGACGCAGCACCGCGCCCGGGACGTCCTTGTATTTGTCGTTGGCCTTGAAGGTGCCATCGTCGGCGGCCTTGACAGTCGGCGCGTTGGGATTGTCGAGCTTCGGACGGAACGTCTCGTAATAGTCCGGCAGGCTGGCGGAGAAGATGGCGAGCCGCCGGCTTACGTCGATGCGTGCCGGATAACCTTCCGCGTCGGGCGCCGGGTAATTGGGAAATCCGGCCTTGTCGTACACCGCGACGCGCTCGCGCAAGGGAACGTTGGGCACGGTGTCCATGTCGTCATTCACCGTGCCGACGAGGCTGTTGGGGTGATTGTGGTCCGCCGCCACCAGGATGAGGGTGTCGTCGCCGCGCGACCGCGCCCATTCCCGCGTCTGCCGCACCGCGTTGTCGAGCATGATCGTGTCGTAGACGGCGCGCTCCATGTCGAGCAGATGCGCGTATTTGTCGATCAGCCCGGATTCGACCATCAGGAAGAAACCGTTCTCGTTCTTCGAGAGGATGTTCAGCGCCGCCTGAACCTGCTCGGTCAGATCGGGCTGCTCGGGGAACTTCCCGACGCCGCCGCCCTTCAGGAATTTGCGGTCGAGCACGCCGTCCATGTTGCCGGAGGCGAACAGGCCGAGCAGCTTGCGTGTCTCCTGGCTGGCGGCAGACGCGCTGAGCTCGCCCGCCGTGGTCGCCACCTGATAGCCGGCATCGCGAAACTTCACAATGAAGTTGGTCTCGTCCTTGCGTTTCGAGCCGGCGGCCGACTTCGGCAGAAAATTGGCGCGGCCACCGCCCATCAGCACATCCGGCTTGGCCGCGAAGAACTGCTCGACGATCTCATCATAAGCGGCGCGGCGGCGGGTGTGCGCGACCATCGCGGCCGGCGTCGCGTCTTCGATCTCGGTATTGGTGACGATGCCGATCGCCAGGCCGAGCCGCCTCTTGGCGAGGCTGGCGATGGTCTCGACCCTGGGATCGTCGAACGGGCTTGCGGTGCGATCCGCATAGACTCCGAGCGCGTTGACTGCGCTCTTGTGCCCGGTGGCATAGGCGCTGGCCGAGTTCGCGGAATCGGTGATGATCGAGTCCGAGCCGGCCGTGGCCACCAGCGCCATGTGAGGCATGTCGTCCATGGCGAGCTTGCCGCGGCTCTTGCCTTCCGAGATCCCCTTGGAGAGAATTCGTGCGGCGACCCGATGCGCGGGCGACATGCCGTCGCCGATGAACAGGATGACGTTCTTCGCCTTGCGCGGGCCGGTGTCGTAGACCGTCCACGTGACGCTACGCTGGCGCGTGCCGTCGCTGACGTCCACGGTGACGGGGCCGGGCTTGGTCAGCGTGACGCCGCGCAGGATCAGGGCCGACTGCTCCTTGCCGTCCTCGCGCTCGACGAAGGTCCCGGCGCGGCCGAACGCGGCCGCGTGATCCAGGCCGTTCACCGTCACCTTCAACGTGGCGGGATCGACCAGCCCGGGGAGCTCGACCTTGAAATCGAATTCAGCCCCCGCCAGGATCTCGGCGCGATCGATCGGATAGACCGTCTGCGCCTGCAGCGACGACGTCCAACCGAGGACGATGAGGAAGGCAAGTGCCGGTTTCCTGATCATTGGCGATGCTCCGAAATCCCATTCCGACGGAAACGGGAGCGTAGCGATCGAGAATGACATCGTCATTAAGCTCGCAGCCCCGATGCAGCGAAGCGCAATCCGGAAATTCCAGCGGCCCTGGTAGCGGCCCCCGGATTTCGCTTCGCTGCATCGGGGCTGCGAAAGCCTCAGCCCTTGTCGCTCTCGAGCCGGAAGATCTGCGAGCCTTCGCTGCC
>JAEYTQ010000523.1 GCA_023433965.1 Pseudomonadota bacterium
TTCGCGCTCGGCGAAGGACAGCCTGGTGCCGCAGCGGTTGCTCAGGATGGCCAACGTGGTCTGCCAGTTCAGCCGCGAGGCACGGCAGGCCATGACCAGACCCTCGCAATCCTCGTCCGTCAGGACATGCTCGACGATCTCGAGGGGCGCCCCGGACAGCACCGACAGCGCCGTGACGAGGTTGGCGGTCTCGCCGCGGATGGCGAAGCGGTTCACCGTGGAGTCGTTGAGCTTGCCGATGCGGCTGAGTGCAACGATCTCCGGCCGCGCGCTGGCATAGGCGGCCGCGGAGGGCAGTTTGGCGACGGTTGGCGCGGCTGTTGCGGCTTCAGGCGAGGCGGTGGTGTTCGCTCCCATGGCGGATTTCGGCGCGGGCGAGACGGACAGCAATTTCCGCATGACCGTTTCGGGCGTGTCCGGCCTGAGCGCCAGTGCCTTCGTGAGCTCATCGTCCGTCAGGCACTTCTCAACCAGCGCAACGTAAGCGGCATCGGAGAATTGTGCCTCCGGATTGCCGATCAGCGCCAACCAAACGCTGCGGGCGCGGCCCTGGATCAGCGTCTCGATCACCATTGGATCGACGGGCGCGCGGCGGGCGATGGCACATTGCTGGCGTTCGCCGCTACCGGCCGCGATCGTGTTGAGATCGGCCGGGGACAGCGACTGCGATCGGAGCAGGACGGGGCACGCCACCTCCGGATCATGGTGCGATGCGAGACGTCGCACCGTCTTCGGCGGAGCCGTCTCGAGCTCCGCGAGCGCTGCGCTAACGCCAATCAGCGCGCTTGCCTCGACCCGCTCGATCAGTCGGAGCAGAACGCCGTCGACCACATTGGCGAGCAATTCCTGTGGCCGGTCGCGGCTGCTGGTGAGCAGCTGCAAGATGCCGGAGAGGATGCGAGCGCAGCGCTCCACCGGACACGTTGCAGCCGCGGTCTCCAACTCGACCAGAATATCAGCAGGCGAATTTGCCATCATGGCAGGAGCCTGAAATGAAATGGATTTCACGATCAAACGACGATCATTCCGCCTCAAAGACGTTAATTAGAATTTTAGGCGCCGAAGACTCAGGTATCCTCGCACCGTCGACTTCATGGGAAACGCTATCGAAATTCGGCGAGACAGCGCGTTCAGGCTTGTTCTTTCCACTGGACGCTCGCCATTTTTGCGCTACACGCTAGGATTGATTCTAATCGTCCAAGGAAAAACCGAAGGGGGAAGCCGATCCGGCTTCGCAGCCGGACACAGGCCCAACGCGACGCGGCCTTATTTCCATGACCAGTATTATTGGTGACGTGCCCGTGTCGGCACTCAAGACATTTCGCTTTTCAGACGTCGACGAATTTCGCAATGCCATACGCGGGCTGAATTTCGAATTCACGCCTTTCGTGCGGAAGATTTCGGCCGAGCAGACGATCCTGTCCTTACGCGGCTGCGACGTGAATTTGACTCGCGCCTTTCCTCGCGTGGTCGATGCACAGCTCGTCGGGAATTGCACGGCGATCGGCTTCACGATGGACGACCTCGACGTGCCCGTTCGCTTCAATGGCTCGCAACGTGTGCGACCGGTCGTGGTCATCGGCAGCGGCGGCGCGTCCTACACGACCGTCGAGGAGGTACAGCGGCAAATCGCCTCCGTGGTTTTCAGGCCGGAGGTGAGGGATCGCGGCTGGCCGCCCACGCAGTCGAGCTTCAAGATCTTTGAAGTCTCCGCGGAGGCCTTGCAGCGGCTGCGGGGCGTGGTTCGCGAGGTGCTGGCCGAGGCGTCCGGTCCGGTCGAGGCACCGGATCTCTCGTTGAAGGGCGCGGCGATGAAGGAATCCCTGCTCGGCGCCGTCGACGAGGCCTTTGCAACGATCGTTTCTGCCCGCTGGACCCTGGGCCCCAACGACGGACGGAGTTTCAGGATATTCCAGGACGTCCGCGCGCTGCTCTCGGACGACCTGTCGCAGCCGATCTACAGCGACGAGATCGCGCGCAGGCTCGGCCTGTCGGTGCGCACCATGCACGACGTCGTCCGCCGCTATCGCGGCATGAGCCTGCACCGCTACCTGCGCCTGCGCCGGCTGTGGCTGGTTCGCCAGCGGCTTCTTGCCGGGGCCGATAGTGTCAAGGCGGTGGCACTGGCGTATGGCTTCTGGCATCTCAGCGATTTTTCCAGAGGCTACCGCGACCAATTCGGCGAGACGCCGTCGCAAACGCTGGCCCGCGGCCGCGGACGAGACTGACAAATCGGGTAGGGCCGGCGGCCGGTTTCGTGCTACCGTCAGGCCATGAGCAATCGCATTCTCGTCCTCTACGGGTCCTACCGTTCCGACCGCATGGGCATCCGTCTTGCGGATTTCATCGTCAACCGGCTGCGCAGCCGCGGCGATGACGTCGAATTCATCGATGCCAAGGCGATCGGCCTGCCGATGCTCGATCGCATGTACAAGGAATATCCCAAGGGCTCGGCGCCCGCTGAGCTGGAGAAGCTGGCCGGGCAGATCCGCGGCGCCGACGGCTTCGTGTTCGTCACCGGCGAGTACAATTGGGGTATTCAACCCGGCCTGAAGAACCTCACCGACCATTTCCTCGAAGAATGGTTCTGGCGTCCGGCCGCGATCGCGAGCTATTCGGCCGGCCGCCTGTCCGGCGCACGCGCCGCGACCGCCTGGCACGGCACGCTGTCGGAGATGGGCATGGTGGTGGTGTCGAGCACCATCGGCGTCGGCCCGATCGCGCAGACATTGTCGGAAGCCGGCGAGCCGATCGGCGATGGCGGCAAGGCCCTGGAGCGCGCGTTCCCCCGTTTCGCCGACGATCTCACCTGGTGGATTGAGGCGGCGAAAGCACAGCGGACGCGCAAGGCGCCGCCGTATTGAGGTGCCGTAGCATGAAAGCACTGTCCCGGATTGCGCTTTGCTCCATCCGGGCTTCGAATTCGCGTCCTACGCCGCCCTGACCTCGCCGAGGAAGCGGTCGACCTGTCCGGCGAGCTCGCGCGACTGGGTCGAGAGCTGCTGCGCGGCGCCCAGCACCTCCCTGGCGGCCGTGCC
>JAEYTQ010000559.1 GCA_023433965.1 Pseudomonadota bacterium
GTCGCATCGCGTCATCCTCGGCGATTGCGTCGCCGAGATGTCGAAGCTTCAGGCCGGTTCGGTCGATCTTGTGTTCGCCGACCCGCCTTACAATCTCCAGCTCAAGGGCGATCTCAAGCGCCCCGACGAATCCCATGTCGACGCCGTCGACGACGACTGGGACAAGTTCGATTCGTTTGCCGCCTATGACGATTTCACCCGTGCCTGGCTGCTCGCCGCCCGCCGCGCGATGAAGCCGTCGGCGACGATCTGGGTGATCGGCTCCTATCACAACATCTTCCGCGTCGGCGCCATCATGCAGGACCTCGGCTTCTGGCTCCTGAACGACATCGTCTGGCGCAAGACCAATCCGATGCCGAATTTCCGCGGCCGTCGCTTCACCAACGCGCACGAGACCATGATCTGGGCGGCGCGCGACGAGAAGGCCAAGGGCTACACGTTCAACTACGAGGCGCTGAAGGCCGCCAACGAGGACGTGCAGGCACGCTCCGACTGGCTGATCCCGCTCTGCACCGGTGAGGAGCGCCTCAAGGGTGCCGACGGCAAGAAAGTGCATCCGACGCAGAAGCCGGAAGGCCTGCTCGCCCGCGTGCTGCTGTCCTCGTCCAAGCCCGGCGATCTCGTGATCGATCCCTTCAACGGCACCGGCACCACCGGCGCCGTCGCCAAGCGCCTCGGCCGCTCCTATATCGGCTTCGAGCGTGACAAGACCTACGCCAAGGCGGCCGAGGCCCGCATCGCCGCCGTCGAGCCGCTGCCGGAAGAGAGCCTTGCGCCGTTCATGACCGCGCGCGAGGCGCCGCGCGTCGCGTTCTCCGAGCTGATCGAGCGCGGCATGATCATGCCCGGCACCAAGCTGTTTGACGCCAAGAAGAAGCTCGGCGCCCTCGTGCGCGCCGACGGCGCCATCATGCTCGGCGACAAGGTCGGCTCGATCCACCGCATCGGCGCGGTGGCGCAAGGCGCGCAGGCCTGCAACGGCTGGACCTTCTGGCACGTCGAGACCAAGAAGGGCCTCAAGCTGATCGACGAGCTCCGCGCCGAGATCCGCGCCGGCATGGCGGGGTAATCCCCTCCGTCATTCCGGAGCGCGCTGACGGCGGCGAGGCCTTCGCCACGCCGCCTGATCTGCGCCACGCGCAGACGCCGCCCGGCAAACTCGCCCATTGCCCTTCCGCAACGGGTTCAGGCAAGACAAGCATCGCCCAACCACGCCCGCGCCGCGCGAGGCGACAGACGCCAGGGAGATGTGTGATGCTCAAATTCTATTTCAACGGTTCGCCGAACCCGACCAAGGTCGCGCTGTTTCTGGAGGAGGCCGGCCTGCCTTACGAGCCGGTGAAGGTCGACACCCGCAAGGGCGAACAGTTCGCGCCGGACTATCTGAAGATCAACCCGAACGGCAAGGTGCCGGCGATCGACGATGGCGGCACCTTCGTGTTCGATTCGAACGCCATCCTGCTTTATCTCGCCGAGAAGACCGGCAAATTCCTGCCTTCCAACCGCGCCGAACTCCTGTCCTGGCTGATGTTCGTCGCCACCGGCGTCGGGCCCTATTCGGGCCAGGCCGTGCACTTCAGGCATTTCGCGCCGAAGGACCAAGACCACGACTACGCCCACAACCGCTACCAGTACGAGACCGACCGGCACTACAGGATTCTCGACAGTCACCTGAAGGACCGCCGCTACATGGTCGGCGACGATTATTCGATCGTCGACATGGCGCTGTGGGGCTGGGCACGCATGGTGCCGTTCAAGCTCGGCGACGACGCCTTTGCGCGCTACCCGAACGTGAAGCGGCTCGTGGACGAGATCTCGGCGCGCCCGGCGGCGGCCCGCGCGGTCGCGTTGAAGGACAAGTTCACCTTCAAGGCCGAGATGGACGACGAGGCGCGCGCCAACATGTTCAAGCACCTGACGACCAAGGTCGCCTGATCGGGTCACTTGCGAGGCTCGAGGCCACGCGCATGAGCGTGGCCTCTTGGCTTCGACGTCTGGCTGCGTGGACCGAGCCCAGGAACCTGGCCACTTCCTGCTTCAGCCGGTTGCTGTCCGCCGACAGCGACCGCGCCGCCGACAGCACCTGCGAGGAGGCCGAGCCGGTCTCCGAGGCGCCGCGCTGCACGTCGCCGATGTTGGACGACACCAGCTGCGTGCCCTGGGCCGCCTGCTGGACGTTGCGGGAGATCTCCTGCGTCGCCGCGCCCTGCTGCTCCACGGCGGCGGCGACCGTCGACGAAATCTCCGACAACCGCTCGATCGTGCCGCTGATCTCCCGGATCGAGCCGACGGATTCTTCCGTTGCGGCCTGGATGCCGGAGATCTGCTGGGCGATCTCGCCGGTGGCCTTCGCCGTCTGCTCGGCGAGCGCCTTGACCTCGGAGGCGACGACCGCAAAGCCGCGGCCGGCGTCGCCCGCACGCGCCGCCTCGATGGTGGCGTTCAGTGCCAGCAGGTTGGTCTGGCCGGCGATGGTGCTGATCAGCTCGACGACGTCACCGATCCGCGCGGCGGCCTTGGAGAGCGCGCCGACGCGCTCGTTGGTCCGGCTTGCCTGACCAACGGCCTCGGTGGCGATACGCGCAGATTCCTGCACCTGGCGCGCGATCTCGGACACAGAGGACGAGAGCTCCTCGGTCGCCGAGGCGACCGCCTGCACGTTGGCCGAGGCCTCCTGCGAGGCGCTGGCGACCTCCGTCGAAAGATCCTGGGCGCGCGCGGCGGTCGTGGTCAAAGTGCCCGCGGAGGCTTCCAGCTCGTTCGATGCCGACGACACCGTGTTGACGATCTCACCCACCGCCTGCTCGAACTGATCGGCGAGGCGCGCCATGTCCTTCTTGCGGTTCTCGGCCTGTCGCGCCTCGAGCTCGGCCTGCTCGGCCCGCATGCGCTCGGTCTCGATCATGTTGTCCTTGAACACCTGGATTGCCTTGGCCATGTCGCCGATCTCGTCGGGGCGGCCGCGGCCGGGAATCTCGACCTCGACATTGCCGCCGGCAAGGCGCCCCATCGCTTGCGTCGTCGAGGTCAGGGGACCGACGATGCTGCGGGCGATCAGGAAGGCCACGATGCCGCCGAACAGGATGGCGAGGCCGCCCGCGATCTCCTGAACGGTCGTCGTTCCCGCGATCACGGCTTCGGCGGTGGTGCGCGATGCCTGATAGTCCTGCTTCAGCGTCGTATCCGCCACCTTGAGCTTGCCGATGCTGTCGGCGATGAGGGGCGCGAGGTTCTTGTGGTAGATCTCGTCCGCCTTGAGCATCGCCGCG
>JAEYTQ010000580.1 GCA_023433965.1 Pseudomonadota bacterium
GATCGAAAGCACGACGAGTGTTTCGATCAGCGAGAAGCCCGCCGATTTTGCGACCGGCAGCCTCATTGATAGGCCAGATTGTTGATGGACAGGACGGCGCTCATCACCTGGAGGATCAAGGCGCCGACAAGGCCGCCGATCCCAACGGTGAGAAGCGGGGTGAGGAGGCCGACGAGTTGCTCGATCCTGCTCTGTACCTCGCCTTCCAGGCTGGAAGCGATACGGACGAGCATTTTCGCGAGCTGGCCTGTTTCCTCGCCGACCGCGATGAGCCTTATCATCGCCGGCGGCAGCAATTCCATGCCCTCGAGCACCTGGCTTAGCGCCCTGCCCTCGGGAACCCGGGTGATAGCCTCGCTGTAACGAGCATTCAGATATCGGTTGGTGACCAGCGATCGCGCAGTCTGCAGCGCGGTCATGAGCGGCACCCCGGCTTCGAGAAGGGTGCCGGCAGAGCGCGAAAACTGGCCCGCCTCGCGTCGCTGAACGATCGACCCCATGACCGGCAGGCGGCATATGAGGCGATCGAGCTTTCTCATCGTCAACTCGTGGCCGGCTATTCTTCGATAGGCGAGCCATGAAGCGATCGTTCCAAGCGAGAACCAGAAAAGATATTTGGGCCAATGATCCGGCAGATCGGCAAGCGCGGCCAGAACGCCGGGCAGAGGAAGGCCTGCATCGGAAAAAATCGGTGTGAGATTCGGGATGAGCACGAACACGATCACGACGATGGATATCGCCGACATCGCCAACAGAATAGCCGGATAGACGAGAGCTCCGCGTATCTTGTTTCTGATATCGACGCGGCGCGCCAGCATCTCTCCCAGCAAGGTGAGCGCCTGCGCCGTCTGCCCTCCGGCCTCGCCCCCAGCGAGAATCGCGATGTAGTCGGGAGGAAAGGCATCGGGCCTCCGGCTCATGGCCTCGGACAGTTGCTGACCAGCCAAGATGTCCTTCAGGAGGCCGGTCGCAAGGGCAATCCGCCTGGGCGACGCGCCCGCGCCGGCCAGCACCCGAAATGATGCATCGAGAGAAACGCCGGAGTTGACCAGCGCCGCAAGCTCTGTCGTAAACGCGGATAATTCCTTCAGCCCTATGCGCTGTGAGCCTTGCCAGCGCAAGCCGGGCGCGTTCCGCCCGATCGGTTGCGATGCTGAAGCGCTATTCGAAGAGAGCACCGTCTCGATCGGCGTAAGGCCTGAGCCATAGAGCGCCTCGACCGCCGCATCGAGCTCTTCGGCGACGATCGTGCCTGACGTCACGACTCCATCCCTGGTATATGCGCGATAGTGTAATATGGACACGCCGCGCCCCCCTAACTCGATCGCGACACCCTGAGCACCTCCTCGATCGTGGTCTCTCCCTTGGAGACCTTGATGAGGCCAGCCTCATAGAGCGTGCGAAAGCCCGCCCGTCGGGCGAGCGAGATCATGGTCCGCTGGTCATCGCTGCGTCTGCCAACCGCTTCCCGCATGTCATCATCGATCACAAGCAGCTCAGCAACGCTGGTTCTACCGAGATAGCCGGTGCCATGACAAGCGTCGCAGCCAACCGCTTCCCGCGCGCCCGACCAGTCGATTGCAAGGCCATCCGGAACCGGCCATCTCATGCGCGAGGGAGCGTCGGCGCGATAGGCCGCCCCGCGCGCGCAATGCGGACATAGCCGGCGCACGAGACGTTGGGCCATGATACCGGTGAGCGTCGAGGCGAGCAGGTAACGTTCGATGCCGATGTCGATTAGTCGCGTGATCGCCGCAACGGCACTATTGGTATGAAGTGTCGAGAACACGAGATGTCCCGTGAGCGACGCCTGGACGGCGATGCGTGCCGTTTCCAGATCGCGAATCTCTCCGATCATGATGATGTCTGGATCCTGACGGAGGATCGAGCGAAGCGCGGCAGGAAAGTCCAAGCCGATCTGTGGCTGGACCTGTATCTGGTTGACGCCGCCGAGTTGATACTCGATCGGATCCTCGACAGTGAAGAGCTTCAGTTCCGGCCGATTGAGCTCCTTCAGGGCGGTATAGAGCGTGGTCGTCTTTCCACTTCCGGTAGGGCCCGTGACCAGGATAATGCCGCTCGGCAACTCCATCAGACCGTGCAGCCCAGCCTGGATCGCTGGATCGAGACCGAGCTTGGAAAAGTCGAGTTCGACACGGGTGCGATCGAGAATTCGCAAGACGAGACTTTCGCCGAAGGTTGTCGGCAGCGTAGACACACGCACATCGATCTCGGTCCCGCGCACCGCAGTCTTGATACGTCCGTCTTGCGGCAGACGGCGCTCGGCTATGTCGAGCTTCGCCATAATCTTGATGCGCGTGGTCAGTGCGGCCCTGAACGTCGAGGGCACCACGCGCTCCTGCTGAAGAAATCCGTCGAGCCTGAAACGGACCAGAACCGCGTCTCGTCCGGGTTCGATGTGAATATCGGACGCGCCGCGCTCGACTGCACTGGCGATGATCTGATTTACCAGACGGATGATCGGAGCTTCATTTGCGATGTCCCGCAGCCGCTCGACATCGATTTCGTTCCCATCGCCTGACCCGACGGTGATCAGCCCCTGGTCTCCGCCGGCCGGTTGGGCGCCATCGTCCTGGTAAAGCTTGCGAAATGCCCGCTCGATGTCGGCTGGGGCGATGACCGCAAGGTCGACCCTCCAGCCCAGCATATAGCTGATGGCCTTGTGAGCCTCTTCGTCGAAAGGATCGACCGCGGCGAGCAGCAGGACCCCGTCGGACGCCGATATCGGCAAAGTGCGACTGGCCTTGAGGAACGTCAGCTTCAGCCGGTCGGCCAGAAGCGGCTGCAGCGGCAGGTCGGACGATCGCACGACCTTGAGCCCGCAATAGGCGGCATACGCGCCGCAAAGATCGGCCTCCGACAGCAGTCCGAGCTTCACCATCACGGCGTCCAGGCGCTCGAAGGTTGCTTCCGAGGCACGCTTGGCTCTGGTAACCGCAGCTGCGTCCACGAGGCCTTCGCGCAGCAAAAGCGCCGAGAAGAAGCGCTCCAGCGTCGAGAGGCTGGCGACGTTGATGTCGATCTTGCCGACCTCTT
>JAEYTQ010000683.1 GCA_023433965.1 Pseudomonadota bacterium
ATACAGCACCGGGCGATCGACATAGACCACCTCCTCCGGCGGCGGGGGCGGCACGTCGTAGTCGATCATGGCGAAGGTCGGCGGGGGCTCGGGCGGCGCGGTGAGGATCGCCAGGCGACGACGCGCGTCGGCCGCATGCGGCCCGCGCGGATAGCGCCGCAGATACGACCAATAGGCCTCCGGCGTATCGGTCCGGTAGGTCCGCCGCCAGGTGATGGCTTCGCGACGCGCGGCGACGATGGCCCTGACGCGCTTCGACAGCGGATCCCCGGGATACGCCGTGAGGAATTCCTCGTAGGCCGCGAGCGTGTCGCGCTCGAGCGCGGCGGCATAGGCATCCTGCACGCCGAGATCGCGGATCGGCTTGTTGCGGATCGCCGCGACCTGGTCGGGCGCGGCTTGCGGCGGCGGCGCATCGGGCCCGCGCTCGAAGAACGAAAATGGCTCCGAGATCTTCTGCTCGTTCCAGGGCACCTGCGCGCCCTTGGAGGCTTCGTTGACGCGGAGGCGGGTGCGGTCGAACACCTCGGGCAGCGGCAGGCCGCCGGTGCGGATCATCTCGGCCAGCGACTGGGCATAGATGCCGTAAGGCCCCGCCTCCTCCGGCGCCACCGTGCCGGGCGCGGCGTTGAAGGCGATCAGCATGTTGGCCTCGGGCTCGACCAGCGCGAGGCCACTCGCGATCGGCTGGCCGCCCTCGATGAAGGGCTGTGCGCGGGCGGCGTCGAGCACGACGATGCTGGCCTTCAGCGGAATGGTCGCGAGCTGGCGCACATAGTCGCTGATGCGCAGGGCCTCGGTCGGGATGTCGGTGTCACGGGCGATGCTGGTATCGACCGGGACGAAATAGTTCTCGCCGGCCAGCTGCACGCCGTAGCCGGCAAGATAGATCATTGCGACGGTGCCCGATCCCGAAGCCTGCGCCTTCTGGATGAAATCGCGCAAGCTCTTTCGCAGCGTGTCGCCGTCGAGATCACGAGCGCCGACCACGTCGAAGCCCGCGGCCTGGAGCGTCTGCGCGATCAGGCCGGCATCGTTCGCCGTCGTCGCCAACGGCGATTTGGCGTAGGCGCCGTTGCCGACCACGAGCGCGATGCGCTTCTCCTGCGCTTGCGCGCGCACGGGTCCAGGCGCGGCGGCGGCAAGGACGAGGAACGGCAGGAGAAGGCAGATAACGACTCTGAGCGTCCCGTGCATGGCTGTCTTGCCCGCTATTGTTGGTTGACGTGCCACCACGCATCAGGCGCGCAGCCGGCTGAACGGCGCTTGAACGAAAGTCTCGGATTGAGGCGGTGGCGTGGCCACGCCGCAGGGAGTGGCTGCAGGTCGGCCTCAAGTCAGCTCGAAACGGTGCAAGGCTCCTTAACGGTGCAAGGCTCCTTCAAGTCCTCAAATCCCCGGCGAACGGAGACTTAGGACCCGGGCACAGTTCACTCCACCGCCTGCAACTCGGCGAGCTTGGTTTGCGCGGTCGCCTCGTCGAGCGGCACGAGTTCGGCCGGCTCGGGATTCGCCTCACCAGCGGTCGCGATGGACACGGCTGCGAGCCCGACCAGCCCACCGAGGACGGCGCCGCCGGTTGTGGCATCGTGCCTGGGGCTGCTCTTGATCAGATAGAAGTGCGTGCGGCCGGCTTCCATGACGATCTCGCGCTTGGTGTCGCCCGGAAACATCAGCTCGGTCACCAGCAATTGGTGCCGGCCCGCCGGCCGATCGGCATAGGCATATTTCCCAGCCACGACCTTGCCGAGCGGCACGCCGTCGAGCTTCACCTCGCAGGCGCAGATGGCCATGCTGAGGCCATTCCTCTTGTCCTGAAGCAGAACGACGCGCGAGTGCCCGGCGCGCGGAGGCCCGACCTTCTTCGATACAGAGGCAAAGTCGGTTCCGACCTGATTGCTGACACAGCCCACCAGCATCACACCGACGGCCAGCAACAACGCGGCTCGTCGCAGCATCACACACCCCAGTTCATTCCCCGGAAGCCATGCTAGCTGGAATCAGCGCCAGGTTGCAACAAGATCCGGCGACCACTGGTTGGATCGCGTTGAAGGGGTATCCGGCGGTCGGCCTGTGCTGGAAGAGGCCGACCACCCGGCTCCGATGCTCCGATTCAGGCAGTCTCAGCCCTGGGCGAGCAACTCGACGGTCCCGGTGCTCAGCCGATAGATTCCACCGACCACCTTGAGCTTGCCCTGCTCGACCGCGGCGCTCAGGATCGGGGCGGCCGATTTCAACTTGGCGACGTTGTCCATGACGTTTTGACGGATGGCGTTGTCGAGCGCATTGCCGCTCTGTTGGGCCGCCGTCTTCACCGCAGGCGCGATCGCTGCAACGAGCGAGGGAATGTGCCCCGGCAGCGGCTTGTCATCCTTCAGCGACTTGATCGTCGCGTCGACCGCACCGCAATTGTCATGACCGAGCACCAGGATCAAGGGCGTGCCGAGCACCGCGACGGTGTATTCCATGCTCGCAACCGTCTCGTCGCCGGCGAAATTTCCGGCGACGCGACACACGAACAGGTCGCCGCGTCCGCTGTCGAAGGCATATTCGGGCGCGATGCGGGAATCGGCGCAGCTCAACACGGCCGCATACGGATTCTGGCCGCCGACCAGCGCCTCGCGCTCGTGCTTGAAATCGTGGCGGCGCGACACGCCCGACACATAACGCCCATTGCCTTCCATCAGCCGCTTCAGCGCCGCATCGGGCGACAACACGTTCTGCGGCTTCGGCGGCGCCTTCGCCTCCTTGGCCAGCGCGGACCCGCCAAAGGCCGCGGACGCAAATGCCGAGCCGGCCAGCAGCAACATGGCGCGCCGGGACGGAGTCACGGGGTGATGCAGGTTTTCAGAACATTGGTCGCACATGGTTGTTTGTCTTCCCTGGTTTCCCGCCCGAGCAAGATCGTCGAGACGACAACTGATAGCTGCGCTTGCGCAGGCTTGAAACCACGTGCGAGCCAAATAGTTAAGCTTTGGTGTGCGACGATGCCTGCAATGTCAGAGCTGCTGCACGTCCACCACGCCCGCGACCGC
>JAEYTQ010000709.1 GCA_023433965.1 Pseudomonadota bacterium
GCGTTCGGCGGTTCATAGCTCCCTCCGTGAGAAGGCGAGCGCCGCCAGCCCCAGCGGCAGCAGCGTCCAGCCGAGCAGGGCGGCCAGCAGGACCGGTATCGTCAGGGACGCGCTTTGGGCTAGGCCGGCCATGCCGGCGAAGGTGCTGACATTGGCAAACCCGGTCAGGTTGATCAGGCGATAGGCGTCGGTCGGGTTCGCCAGCAGCATGGCGTTGAGCACCGGTGCCGAGATGCTGCGGCCCTGATCCAGTGCGAGCACGCCGAGCAGCGCCATGTCGTAGATCAACACCAGCAGCAGCCACAATCCGATGCAGATGCCGGCCGCCGTTCCGCGATCGCGCACCAGCGCGCTGACCAGATAGCCGATCGCGACGAACGCAGCGCCGAGCAGCACCGAGGAACCGACCATCGCTGCGAAGGCCAGGAGACTGTCGCTGTCGATGTCGCTGCCCGTCGCCGCCAGCGCTCCGGCGGCCGCGCCGTAACCGAGGCAGGTGGCAAAGCCGAGGACGGCGAGGTGGCCCAAGAACTTGCCGAGCAGCACCTGCCACCGCGCGACCGGATAGCTCAACAGCAGCAGCATCGTTCCCCGCTCCATCTCGCCCACGATGGCGTCGTGGGAGATCAGCAGCGCGATGAGCGGAACCAGAAAGATCGTCAGGCTCGACAGGCTGACGATGACGACGTCGAGCGCACGGACGCCCACGTTCCCCGTCGGCGCGCTGCCGAGAAACGTCAGCGACAGGGCAAGTCCGGCGAGCAGCAGCGTTGCGGCCAGCACCCAGCGATTGCGGATGGCCTGGTGGATTTCCTTGGCGGCGATGATCAGCACGTTCATGGCGCCTGCTCCGATTGCCGGAGAAAGTGAGCGTAGAGCTCGTCGAGGGTCGGCGGGACCACGTCAACGTCCTCGACGGCGTTGCCGGCGGCGGTGGCGCGGTGCAGCAGCTCGATCTTCCGCTCCGGCGCCGCGTCGATCTCGACGATGTGGCCGTTCAAGCGGCGGCAGGTGGCGTCCTGCGGAGCCCATCCGGGCATCTCGCTGGGCGCGAGGCCGGCCACCTTGAGGCGGATCCTGGTCGGCAGCCGGGCGAGGCGACGCAGCTCGTCGATCGATCCATCCGCGACCTTGATGCCGCGGTTCATGATGATGACGCGGCCGGCGCGTTCCTCGAGCTCGGTCAGCGCATGCGACGACAGCAGCACCGTCGCCCCAGCGGCGGCGAGCCGCGCGATGATGTCGTAGAAGGTCTGGCGCAGCTCCGGATCGAGACCCGTGGTCGGCTCGTCCAGCAGCAGCACGCGCGGCTGCCCCAGCAGCGCCTGCGCGAGGCCGAGCCGCTGGCGCATGCCTTTCGAATAGGTGTTGACCCTGCGGCGGCTGGCGGCGCCGAGGCCGACGGCATCGAGCAGCTCCAGCGCCTTGGCAATCGGCTCCCGCTTCAGCCGGGCGTAGAAGGCCTGAGTCTCGCGGCCGGTCAGGGCAGGGTCGAAGGAGACGTTTTCCGGCAGATAGCCGAGCTGCCGCCGGCCGGCGAATTCGCCCGCGGCGGGATTGTCTCCCAACACCTCGATGGAGCCGCTGGTCGGCCGGATCAGCCCGAGCATGAGCTTCATGAGCGTGGTCTTTCCGGCGCCGTTGTGACCGATCAAGGCAACCAGCTCGCCCTGGCCAAGCGTGAACGAGGCATCGCGCACGGCCGTGACCCGTCCGTACGTCTTGGTGACCTCGCTGACGCGTACGGTGCCGGTCATGGCGTCTCCTTCCGCACACCGCTCCGCGGCGGCGACACCAGCGGATGGCTGTCGACGACGCCGCCCGGCAGCAGCGCCGGAAACTGCGCCTGCGCCCAGCGGATCACCTGGACGGCGGGGCTGTTGATCAGGACCTTGGCTGCGGGCGCCGTCCACAGCACGCGGTCGATCAGATCGTTCGGCCGGTAGGCCGTGTCGGCGATGCCGTCGCCGTTCAGGTCGAAGGCCGGATTGTCGCTCCAATAATTGCCGCGTCCGCCGATCGACCAGTCGAGATGCCGGGTGCCGACATATTTCACCTGGTTGGCGTTGCTGACGAAGGCATTGCCCGTGATCTCGTTGCCTTCGGAGCCGGCCGTGAAGTGCACGCCGATGGCACAGCGCTCGAACCAGTTGTTGCGGAACTTGTTGTGGTTGGTGTTGTAGATGAACACGCACTTCTCAGGGCCGGTCTTGAGAGAGCTCTCCCTCTTCTGCTGCGGGAGCATGCCGCGCTCGTCGGCCGGCCCGTCCTCTGTCTTCTGCATCGCCTGATTCAGCGGGCCGCCGGTGACCCGGTTGCCTTCGATCACGGCGTAGTTCGCATAGTTGAAGAGAAGCCCGTAGTCGCGATCGTGATCGGAGCTGTTGCCGCGGATCACCAGGCGGTTCGAATACATGATGGCGTAACCGACATGGTTGCCGATCGACACGTTGCCGCTGACTTCGCTGTCGTTGGTGTACATGTAGTGCACCGCGAAGCGAACCTGCTCGAACCGGTTGTCGATGAAGCGGTCCTTGCTGCTCGAGATCGAGAAGATGCCGTCGCGGCCGTAGCGGAATGTGTTGCTGGCAATTGTGACGTCGGGCGCGTTCCACAGCGAGACGCCGTTGCCGGCCTCGCTGAGGCGCCCGCCGCGCAATCCCTCGATCTCGTTGCGCATCACCCGGGAGCCCCTGGCGCCGTGCACGTAGACGCCGAACAGGTTCTCCTCCAGCCGGTTGCCATCGATCTGCGCGCGTTCGGCCGTCTTTTGCAGGAATATCCCGGAATTCATCGCCTGCAAATCGCGGCCCGACCCG
>JAEYTQ010000779.1 GCA_023433965.1 Pseudomonadota bacterium
AGGGTCGGACCGCGACGAAGGCGCCGGCTGCAAAGTCCTCGAAGAACAAAAGAAGCGCAATGCCTAACAAGACTGCCAAACCGGCCGCGAAAGCGACCGCTGCCAAGCCTGCTGCCAAGTCTGTGACCGCCAAGCCCGCTGCCGTCAAGGCTCCCGCTGCCAAGCCCGCCGCGCCGAAGGCTGCCGTTGCCGCTGCGCCTGCCAAGGCTCCCGTCGCTGCCAAGCCGGCCGCCAAGCCCGCTGCTGCGCCGAAAGTCGAGGAAAAGAAGGTCGTGACCCAGCGTCAGGGCTTCAAGGCCAACGAATTCGTGGTCTATCCCGCACACGGCGTCGGCCAGATCCTGGCCATCGAGGAGCAGGAGATCGCCGGTGCGAAGCTCGAGCTGTTCGTCATCAACTTCATCAAGGACAAGATGACGCTGCGCGTGCCGACCGCCGAGGTCGCCAATGTCGGCATGCGCAAGCTGTCCGAGCCGACGCTGGTGAAGAAGGCGCTCGAGACGCTCAAGGGCCGCGCCCGCGTCAAGCGTACCATGTGGTCGCGCCGCGCCCAGGAATACGAAGCGAAGATCAATTCGGGCGACATCGTCGCGATCGCGGAAGTCGTGCGCGATCTCTATCGCTCCGAATCGCAGCCGGAGCAGTCCTACAGCGAACGCCAGCTCTATGAAGCGGCGCTCGATCGTCTGTCCCGCGAGATCGCTGTCGTGCAGCACTCGACCGAGACCGAAGCGGTCAAGGAGATCGAGGCCCAGCTCGCCAAGAGCCCGCGCCGCAACGCCAAGGCGGAAGCCGCTGAGGGCGATACGGATGCCGAGGGCGACGCCGACGATACCGATGGCGACGACACCACCGTCGCCGACGAGGCGGCGTAAGCAGCTCCCACGTCGATCGCAATCGATCAAAAGCCCGGCCGTTCGGCCGGGCTTTTTGTTTGCCGCGCGTTCGGTTGCAGCGGTCGATAGCATCCAGGAGAAAATGCACCGCCATCGGCCGGTCGCGCTGTGTGACGGCAGACACTTTCTCTCGCTCCGCATTCCGTCAGTGTGCTGCCACGCGCCGGGATATTCCGGCTGCAGAACACATGGGAGAGGGTCATGAAGTTTCCTGGTTTCGCTACTTGCGCCGCGGTGGTTGTCGGAATCGCTTTGCTGACGGGCTCAGCGTCGTACTCGCCGGCTGCCGCAGGCGCGTTCGGCCCGGACTACAGCTGGATGGGGAATCGAAAATACATGGACTGCCTCAAATATGTCGGTGCGTTTGGATCCAACTATCCTGGACGCGACAAGAATATCGCGGCCTGCAAGAGGGAGTATCTTCCCGGCGGTCGCTGATCGTGAACGCGCTGCGGCCGCATCACGCTGCGGGGCCTACTTCACCGGCCGCTTCTCGAGCTTCCTTGCCAGCGTGCGCCGGTGCATCCCGAGCCGCCGTGCCGCCTCCGAGATGTTGAAATCCGTCTCGATCAGGGTCTGGTGGATACGCTCCCACTCCAGCGTCTTGATCGAGGTCGGTCGCGCGTCGAGCGCAACCTCGGTATTCCCCGCGGCCTTGGTGAAGGCAGCCTCGATGTCGTCGGTGTTCGAGGGCTTGGCGAGATAGTGGCAGGCGCCGAGCTTGATCGCCTCCACGGCGGTGGAGATGCTGGCAAAACCTGTGAGCACCACGATCAGCATGTCGGGATCGTGCGTGTGCAGGAGCTCGACGCAGGCGAGGCCCGAGGCGCCGCCGAGTTTGAGGTCGACCACGGCATGGCCGAAGCTGCGCTGCTCCAGCACCTGGCGCACCTCTTCGATCGAGGCGGCGTGGACGACCTCGTAGCCGCGGCGTTCGAACGAGCGCTTCAGCGTGCGCGCAAATCCGGCGTCGTCCTCGACGACGATGAGCGAATGGTCAGGCGTCAAAGTTCCCTCCGATCGCGAGCGTTGCGAGCGGCAGCGTCAGGCGGACCGTGGCGCCACGCTTCCTGTGGTTCTCGGCGGTCACGCTGCCCCCCAGCTTGCGCAAGACGTTGACCACCAGGAACAGGCCGAGCCCGCCGCCGGCGCGTCCCTTGCTCGACTGGTAGGGCTTTCCGAGCTGCGCAAGCATCTCCGGAGCAAAGCCGGGGCCGCGGTCGGAGATCGACAGCACGAGATTGTCGCCCTCGCGCTCGGCGGTGAGCTCGACCCAATCGCGCGAGACTTCATAGGCGTTGTCGAGCACGTTGAAGATGACCTGCTTCAGCGCCACGTCGGAGGCGATCGCGACGTCCTCGCCGAAGGTGTTGACGAAATAGAGCGTGCGCGCCGAGCGCGCGTTGCGCCATTCGTCGACGAGCGCGGTGACGAAGGCCGTCACCGTCGTCGGCGAGGAGCCTTCGCCGCGCGCTTCCCCGGCCGACACCAGAATGCCAGTCACGATCGACTTGCAGCGCTGCAGCGAGGTCTCCATTTCCGCCAGATCCTCAGCGAGCTCCTGATCGGCGGCAAGATCGGGCATGCGGCGCCAGTCGCTGAGGATCACCGAGAGCGAAGCGAGCGGCGTGCCGAGCTCATGCGCTGCGCCGGAGGCAAGCAGGCCCATGCGCACGATATGGTCCTGCTCGGCGGCATGCTGGCGCAGCGCCGCCAGATGCGCGTCGCGCTCCCGCAAGTTCCTGTTGATGCGGGTGACAAACACGACGATCAGCACGGCGTTGAGCACGAAGCCCAGGAGCATGCCGAGCACGGTGAGCGTATAGGTCTCGCTGAACGGATTGGGCGGCAGATCGAGCGGCCGGTGGGCCAATGTCAGCCAAACGAAGCTCGCGCAGGTCAGCGCCACCAGCGACCAGGTCGAGCGGGCATCGAGCAGCACGGCACCGAGCGTTACCTGCAGCAGGAACAGCGAGGTGAACGGGTTGGTGGCGCCGCCGGAGAGATAGAGCTGCGCCGTCAGCGCGGCGACGTCGAGCATCAAGGCGACCAGCAGCTCGTTGTTGGTGATCGCCGCGCGATGGCGCACCCACACCAGACTGGAGACGTTGAGCAGCACCAGGGCGCCGATCACGGCGCCCATCCGCTCCAAGGGCAGCGGGATGCCGAGACCGAAATGCACGACGCCGATGGTCACCATCTGTCCGACGACCGCCGTCCAGCGCAGCTGAATCAGCAGCGCCATGTTCTTGCGGTTGGTCTCGTCGTCGGTCGGAGTCGTCCCGATCAGTTCGCTGCGCGCGTCGGCCTGCGATTTCGGCGTGGCCAGCCCGCCACGCGCAAGCGTCTGGGAAACCGTTCTACCCTCGTCAGGTCGGCTCGACGATCGTTCCAGCATCTGATCCCGTCCTGCGGGCTCGGGCATCCGAGCCGCCGGCCATGTCCTGGACGAAGCTTGCGCGGCGGAACAGCCCGCCGCCGAATGTGACGAAAAGTCTAGCGGCCAGCATGAAAGCCAGCGCGAACCACGTCAGCGCGTAGATCAGGTGGTTATTGGGAAAGCGGATCACGGTCAATCCGCTGATCGGTCCACCGGCGAATTGTGATCCGGCGTCGGCGTCAACGAAGAAAGGTGCGACGTTCTGGAGGTCGCGTGCCGCCGCAATCGCGGCGACGTCCCGCGAGTACCAGCGGTCGTGCTGGGGTGCGTTGTTCCGCAGGAAACCGCCTTTCGGCTCCGTGACGCGAAGGAGGCCCGTGATCTCTACCTGTCCTTGCGGATTTCCGTCCCGGCGCCTCGATGGGTCACGCCGCTCCGATGGCACGAAGCCGCGGTTGATCAGGACTCGCGTGCCGTCGCTGCGTTCGAGCGGCGTCAGTACCCAATACCCCGGGCCTTCTTCAGTAACGGCCTGGACCAGCGTTTCGCGGTCATGCAGGAAGCGCCCGCTGAGGCTGACGTGCCTGTATTCGTCGCTGCCGGCGCTGACCGTGGGCCACGCCGCGGGCGCGGGGATCGGCTGGGCGGGGGCATGGACGCGCTGCTCGACCCGGTCGATCAGAGCCAGCTTCCAGGCGCGGCGCTCGATCTGCCAGACGCCGAGTGCGATCAGAATGACAAAGGCGATGAGCGAGAGGACCGTGAGCCACAAGGCTGGCGCGGGCACGGCGTTGCCGTGCGTCCCCGCTGCCTCGCCGGCCACGGTCGGGGTCCTGCTCACGCCGAAGCCTCGCTCACTTCATGCCCGTCATCTGGTGCATTGGCATCATGTTGCTGTTGAGGTGGCTCATCACCCACAGCGAACCGGATAGCGCGATCACCACCATCACGATGGTGAAGATCAACGCCATCATGGTCCAGCCGTTCTCGGATGCCGTGTTCATGTGCAGGAAGTAGATCATGTGCACGACGATCTGCACGATTGCGAAGGCCATGATGACCAGCGCGGTGACCTGCTTGCTCGGCAGCGCGCCGCTCATCACCAGCCAGAACGGAATCGCAGTGAGCACGACAGAGAGCACGAAGCCGAGCATGTAGCTCGAGAACGTGCCATGGGCATGGCCGCCCTCGTGGTGATGGTCGTGCGCGCCGGCTGCGTGGGTATCGGTGCTCATCGCAGAACTCCCAAGAGATAGACGAAGGTGAAGACGCCGATCCAGACGACGTCGAGGAAGTGCCAGAACATCGAAAGGCACATGAGACGGCGGCGATTGGCCTCGATCAAGCCGAATTTCTGGACCTGCACCATCAGCGTCACCAGCCAGATCAGGCCGCAGGAGACGTGCAGGCCGTGGGTGCCGACCAGGGTGAAGAAGGCGGAGAGGAAGGCGCTGCGCTGGGGTGTGGCGCCCTCGTGGATCATGTGGGCGAACTCGAAGAGCTCGATGCCTATGAATGCGGCGCCGAACAGGCCGGTGATCGCCAGCCAGGCTTGCGTCTGCGCGGTCTTGTTCTGCTGCATCGTCAGCATTGCGAAGCCGTAGGTGATCGACGACAGCAGCAGCATCGACGTGTTCACCGCGACCAGGTTCAGGTCGAACAGGTCCTTCGGCGCGGGGCCAGCGGCGTAATTGCCGCCGAGCACGCCGTAGGTGGCGAACAGGATCGCGAAGATCAGGCAGTCGCTCATCAGGTAGATCCAGAAGCCGAGCGACGTGCTCCAGCCTTCCGGGTGCGGGTGCTCGTCGGCGAGATAGAAGACCGGCTCGCCGGTCTGCGAGGGATGAACGGCGATAGTCATTACTTGGCTCCCGCGAGCAGCTTGGTACGCGCGTCCTCGGTCCGGATGACGTCTTCAGCCGGAATGTCGAAGTCGCGGTGATAGTTGAAGGTGTGACCGATTCCGACGGCGAGTATCGCGATGAAGCTGACGGCCGCGAGCCACCAGATGTACCAGACCAGAGCAAAGCCCATCGCGGTGGCGAGGCCGGCGAGGATGATGCCGGTGCCGGTGCTGCTGGGCATGTGGATCGGCTTGAACCCGGTGAGCGGACGCTGATAGCCCCGCCGCTTCATGTCCCACCAGGCGTCATTGTCGTGAACCACGGGCGTGAAGGCGAAGTTGTAGTCGGGGGGCGGCGAAGAGGTCGCCCATTCCAGCGTGCGCGCGTCCCAGGGGTCGCCGGTGACGTCCTCGAGCTGCTCGCGCCTGAGCAGGCTGACCGCGAACTGCATCAGCATCGAGAGAATGCCGATGAAGATGAAGACGGCACCAATCGCGGCGATGACGAACCAGATCTGAAGCGAGGGATCTTCGAACACGCGCAGGCGGCGGGTCACGCCCATCAGGCCGAGCACGTAGAGCGGCATGAAGGCCAGGTAGAAGCCGGTGACCCAGAACCAGAAC